>CAYUNA010000094.1:0-2481 GCA_964445895.1 uncultured Saprospiraceae bacterium
CTTTTGTCATTCCGACCAAAGTTCTTTTGTCATTCCGACCGAAGTGGAGGAATCTGGTAGTTCACAAGCACAAAACTATACTATTTGTTTTAAAAACACAACACAATCTACATTTTTGTTTAAAATTTTATTTTGATAAATTATTTAAATACGAATTTAAAAATTTCAATTAGATGCTTTATTACCAGATTCCTCGGCTTCGCTCGGAATGACAAGGTAATACGTTTCCTCCGCAGGCCTTACCGGCCGCTTAAACCACAACGGTCGCCGCAATCCATTCGGTCCCGGTGCAGGTCGCGTCTTCGCCAACCAGTTTTTATAATTTTCAAAACTCTTATTGGTATCTACAAAAATATCGCCGTATTGGTCGCCCTCAGCAGGTCGTTCGATGCGGACACGTTGATGCCAGCAGTGCATGCCGCTGATTGGGTCGGGATGTACCGCGTGGGTGATGTTTTGATGCACACCGCCGTCTGACCAAAAAATGCGCTTGGAATCGTCGTCGTCGCTATCGAAAGGACGCACGCCGCGCACGGTTTTCATTTTATAGTTGCCGTTGTCGTCTTTGTTGATTTGCACGGTATTCGTTGCCCAACGGTTGCCCGCATCCTGCTTTCTGCGCCAGCGACCGAGGTGATGCGAACAAGCCACAACGCCCGGTTTCATGCCCTCTGTCACCCATACTTTATCAACGAAAAAGCCAATGTCGGTGTTCAATTTGATTAAATCGCCCGTTTTAAAACCAAAACGATTCGCGTCTTGCGGATGCATCCAAATTGGGTTGCGGTTCGCAATTTCCACCAACCATTTTGCATTACCAGAACGAGAATGAATTAGGGTCGGCAAGCGGAAGGTCGGGACGAGGCAATATTCCCCTTTTTCCGCATCCAAATTATCAGGGTGAATATGGCTTTTGATAAAGGTCGGCATCGCATATTCTGGCCAATTCCAATCGACCATCGTTTGCGAATAAAATTCATTTCGACGCGAAGGAGTCGGGAAGCCAGTACGCGGTTTGCCATCAACCATAATGCCGATAGGTTTGCCGTTTTTCGTAATTGATTTTGTGACTTGATTGATGACTGCACCTTCCATTTGTTCGGCAGTCAACACGGTCATGTGCTTGGCGTAGCTGTGTTTTTCGACTTCAAACGCGCCGTATTTGCGCATAAAATCCAACTCCGTCAGGTTCTCTTTTTTGGCAGCTTTCGGTAGCCCTTTCGTATTTTCAAAAATGAATTGATAATACTCGTCAATCGTTACTTTTTCATTTTTCCGATAAGGAGAAAGGAAATGTTTGCGAATGCCCAAATCACCATCAGGGTCAATGCGCCAACTCAGTTCCAACCAAAACTCATCCTCTTCCCAAACTTCGCCAGGATTGACTTCATAAGTAAAATTAATGTCCTTCCCTGCCCTTCTCGCCGCTTCTCGCAAAACGGGTTGGCGAAAAGCAATCCACATGCCGCTGTGGGTCGCGTAAGAATTAAGGTCGTGTCGTTCCGCCGCGTGTCCCATCGGTAGCACATAATCTGCGAAAAACGCCGTCTCATTCCAAGTCGGAGTCATCGCAATGTGCATGCCTACTTTTTCCTCATCCGCGAGGGCTTCCATCCATGAAAAACCATCGGGATAAGTCCAAACGGGGTTAAAAACTCTGGTGAAATACACATCCATCTTGCCCCGTTTTTCCTTTAAAAAATAAGGCAACAAAATGCTCATTTCAAACATCGACAAAGGGTATTCATCAGGATAATGCAGTTCATTCCAAAAACGTTGTGCAGGCGGGACATCGAAGAATTTAGGTTTGAATTTATTCCATGAATTGGGAGACGTTCCTCCAACTGTTCCGACGCTGCCCGTCAATACATTTAGAAAGTGTAACGCTCTCGAAACGCACCAGCCACCGAGATTTCCAGCCGCCGCGGCCCGCCAGTTGTGGGTGGCAAATTTTTCACCTGCCTCGCCAATCAAGCGCGCGACTTCAACAATTTTATCAGCAGGTACGCCGCTTTCTTTTTCCGCCATTTCGGGCGTATATTCGGCGTATTGTTCGGTAGTTTTTAATATAAAATTTTCAAAAGTCAGCTCTACATCAGGATGGACCTTTTGTAAAAACTCTTGCCAATTCACCCAATTTTCTAAAAAATGTCGATGGTACAATCCTTCTTCTAAAATGATTTTCGCCATCGCCAACAATACCGCTGCTTCTGACCCTGGATAGGTCGGCATCCAAAAATCGGACATACTCGCCGTGTTGGACAAACGCGGGTCCATCGTCGCAATTTTCGCGCCTTTCATCTTCGCTTCGATGATGCGTTGGGCGTGTGGATTGAAATAATGCCCGCTTTCCAAATGCGCCGAAATCAACAAAATAAACTTCGCATTCGCATGGTCAGGCGACGGTCGGTCGTAACCATACCACAGATTATAGCCAAATCGCGCACTCGACGAACAGACGTTGGTGTGCGAATTATGCCC
>CAYUNA010000094.1:2581-9729 GCA_964445895.1 uncultured Saprospiraceae bacterium
CAGTTTCGTCCGCGACTGCCAGGATGATAAGGGTTGCCTTCAAATTTGCGGATTTCGTTGGCATCTTTATCGACATAAGCGGTCAATCCGCAGGCAGATTCGCAATTGAAGCAGGTGGTGGGGACGATGGTGTAGTTCTTTTTTTCTTTGCGGGGCCAGGCTTTAGCTTCGTATTCTGTCCAGTTGTCCCATTGGTCGATGGGTGGAAATGCGGTTAAATCCGTTTCCGACAGACGTGGAACGGGTGCGTTTTGATTTTCATTTTTATTCAATTGGGGGATGAGGTGGAGTTTTTCAGCGAGTTTTTCTATGAAGGATGGGTTGTGTTTTTTTGACATTGTAAACTATTTTTTAAATTAAAACGTGCCTTGTCATTCCGAGCGCAGCCGAGGAATCTGGATGCAACATCACGCCAGATTCCTCCACTTCGGTCGGAATGACAAGAGGTCTTCGCTCGGAATGACAATTTAACTTAACGGAATCCTCTGCGGCGCTTCCACCCAAATATGATTCACCAAATAAATCCCAATCAACACAATCACACCCGTCGCCGCCAATAATACCGAATGACTCCCGCCAACCAGCAACAACACCAACGGCAACACATTTCCAAAAGCAATCACACCACCCCAAAATAGGGTTTTATACCGTCCATTGACGATAGATTGCACGGTGCGCTTGGCATCATCGGTTGGGTGCGTAGTGTATAATTCGATGAACATAGTGAAAAGATTAATAGCAATTCCAGCCATTAAGATGTATTTTAAAAATACTTCCCAACCACCATCTGTTACGATAAATAAATTAGTCAAGGTGTAAACTGCCGCGCCTGCCATTACGCTATGCACCAGCATGTGAATTGCTAAAATTGGACTTTGCCAGAAGTCGCGTCCTTTGGCTTGGGCAAAAAGGAAAGCGGTATAAATTGAAGTAATAACAGCCAGAATAGTCGTTAATCCCAATAAGGCAAATACTATCGTTCCGCTGCCTATTTGAAAATAAGCCATTCCACCCAAGACCGCTAATAACGTCCCATAAATACCAATAGAATAGCCACCTTTCACCAGCCAACTGCCCCAATGTGGACGCAATAAAACATATAAAAATCGGTCAGGTCTATCCAAATCCATTACCAATAATGCACCTGTGATTGCTAAAAAGGTAGTACCGATAACCACCGCTTCATTAATCGCCCAATGTTCTGTCACGCCCCAACCTGCAAAAAATCCAATCATCGCCACCAAAAACACCCCCGTCGCAATCGCCTTCGTCCACACATACGCCGACACTTCCCAACCCCACAAAATCCCCTTATCTGCCACATCATACGCGCGCCGTCCTTTGCCCAACATCACATCAATCGACTTTTGTGAACCATTTTTTGCTACTTCGCCCGCTGTCGTCTGCTGTCCGTTGACTTTCATCAAGGCTTCCACCACATCGTTATTGGAATAGGCTAATTTTTCGGCTTCTTTGGCAAAATGACCAACGCCCATGCTTTGCGAACTCCATAAATAATCGTCTTCTTTTTCCGTCGCCGAAGGAATCAGCGAAACGTCGTCGGCATCAATGTAAAAGAGATTGGGTTGAGTAGATTTTTCTGGTTTTCGGACTTTAACTTGTTGACGGGCAAGGAGTTGAGCAATTTCGGTTTCGGGATTGTCCATGTCGCCAGAGATAATCGCGTGTTCGGGACAGACGTTGACGCAGGCGGGTTCGAGACCGACATCGACGCGGTGGGCGCAGTAGTTGCACTTGGCGGCGGTGTGATTTTCGGGGTCGATATAAAGCGCGTCATACGGGCAGGCTTGCATGCAAGATTTGCAGCCAATGCAGCGGTCTTTGTCAAAATCGACGATGCCATCATTGCGAAAATAAAGCGCTTCGGTTGGGCAAATTTCCACGCAAGGCGCGTCGGTACAGTGGTTGCAACGCATCACAGAAAACAAGCGACGAGTGTTGGGAAACTCTCCTTTTTCGACCTGTTTGACCCACGTTCGGTTAACGCCGACGGGCACTTGATGCTCACTTTTACAAGCAGTCGTGCAAGCATGGCAGCCGATGCACTTGCGGTTGTCGATGACGAATCCGTATTTCATAAAAAGGTGATTTTTAGGGGTCAGGAGTCAGGGGTCAGGGGTCAGGAGATTCCGTTTATCTTGAAATCTCTGACTCCTGACCCCTGACTCCTGACTCCTCTCTACGCCAACGTACTCGGACACACAAACGCCGTCACGGGCACATCCGTCTCCTCCGCAATCGTCGCATATTTGTCCTGCACATTGATTAATTTTTCAAAACCTCGCGCTTTCAAAATCGAACCTGCCACCGTTGAGCGATAACCACTGCGGCAATGCAGGTGATATTCATTTTTCTTATCAATTTCGGTCATGTGGGTATTGATGAAGTCGAGAGGGAAATTTTGCGCCGTTTTGATGTGTTCTGCCTCATATTCATTAGGTTTGCGCACGTCTAAAACGTTCAATTTTTCGTTGTAGCGTTCCGCAAATTCGTGGGCGGTAATGGTTTCTAAATTATCGACTTCCTTACCCGCTATTTTCCAGGAATCAAAACTGCCTTTTAGATAACCAATTGAATTGTCAAAGCCTACTCGCGCCAATCGCTTAATCGTCTCCTTCGCCCGTCGCCGTGGCGCAACTATCAAAATCGGTTGTTGCAAATCAGGTATCAACGCGCCAACCCAAGGAGCAAAACTCCCGTCCAAACCAATAAATATTGAGTTGGGAATAAAGCCCTTGACAAAATCTTCTTTACTGCGTACATCCAAAACCAAAGCATCGGTAGCATTTGCAGCCGCCTCAAACTCATCAGGTGTCATCGCAATTGCACCGCGTTTCATTATCTTATCAAAACTTTCGTAGCCCTTTTTATTCAATTTCGCATTTTCAGAAAAATACTTAGGTGGAGCCATCAAGCCGTCGGTTACTTCTTTTATAAATTCGTCTCGCGTCATGTCAGCTCGAAGGGCATAATTCGTTGCTTTTTGGTTGCCAAGCGTATCCCAGGTTTCGCTACTCATGTTCTTGCCACAAGCCGAACCTGCGCCGTGTGCGGGATAGACAATGAGGTCATCTGGCAAGGTCATAATTTTCTTTCGTAAACTATCAAACAACCAACCTGCCAAGTCTTCCTGCGTCAAATTGGTTGCCTTTTGTGCTAAATCTGGTCGCCCAACATCACCTATAAACAAGGTATCGCCCGTAAAAAGTGCATGCTCTTTGCCATTTTCATCCAATAATAAATAGCAAGTACTTTCAGGCGTATGACCAGGTGTATGCAATACTCGAATGGTCAATTTCCCCAATTTAAACTCTTGTCCATCAGTTGCAGTATACTTCTCGTAATCGGTTTCCGCCTTTGGCCCATAAACAATTGAAGCGCCCGTTTTTTTCGCCAAATCAATATGTCCAGACACGAAATCGGCATGGAAATGAGTTTCAAAAATGTATTTAATCGCTGCATTATCAGCCTCTGCCCGTTCCAAATAAGGCTTCGATTCCCGCAACGGGTCAATAATTGCTGCTTCACCATTGCTTTCAATATAATATGCGCCTTGCGCTAGACATCCCGTATAAATTTGCTCGATCTTCATAGTTATTTTTGAAAAAAATTAAGCGAAATGATTGTTTGTAATTCCAAAAACTCACAATTTCGCCACAATATATGAATGAATGTTCATATTTTCAAATAAACATTTCTCAATCACTGATTGTTTATATATTTTTGCACTTTAGGGTATAAAAGTTTTAGAAACTTTTGCATTTTTTTTTACCTAAAATTTCACTAATGGGATTATTCAAAAAAGGGTCGAAAGGATACAGCATTTTTAATTTTAAATGCCCAAAATGCAATCAAGGAGACTTGTTTCCAACCAGTACTTTCTCCTTTTCTAAACCATTTGATATGTACGACCGCTGCCCAAAATGCCAGCAAAAGTATGAATTAGAACCTGGTTTTTACTACGGCGCGATGTTTATTTCCTATATTTTAACAGGCTGGTTTTGCCTATTTTTTGTTGGTGGCTGTATGTGGTTTTTAGACATGAGTGTAAATGCCTCTTTTTTGGTCTTAATTGTCGTTTTAACAATATTCTTTGTTTGGATATTTCGGATTTCGCGGTCGATTTGGTTGAGTTTCAATGTGAAATACGATGAACATGCGTTAGCGAAGTCGAATTAATTACTAATTGATTGTTGGTAATGCTCAAAGCGCTACTTTCGTAGAATATTTTATCTCTTCCAATACAATTTGACTATCAATATCACTAATATTACGAATAGCCGTTACTTCATTCACTAAGAAATCTCGATAATCCTTAATATTCGCAAATCTTACCTTTGCTAAGAAATCAAAGCTCCCAGAAGTATGATAAAATTCAGCAACCTCTTCCAATGCTTCCATGCTTTTGACAAATTTATCTCGGGCTTCCTTATGGTGGTCTTTGATGGTAATGTTCATAAAAACAATGATGTTTTTATTCAACAAATCAGTATTAAGTAGGGCCACATATTGCTTAATGAAGCCCGCTTTTTCTAATTTTTTAATGCGTTCATAAACAGGTGTGGTAGTTAAAGACAATTCTTTGGCCATCTCTTTAGCAGTGCGACCAGAATTGGTTTGGAGCATATCCAAAATTTTTAGGTCTATTTCGTTCATTTGCAGTGAAATATTCTGTTTAAATGGGCAAATCTATAAAAACATCACAAAAAGAAGCATATAACGACTAAAATTTTCTGCATTAAAAAATAGCTAAAGATTGAGACTTGTTTAAAGAAAACTATACATGTTCTTAGAGCATGTATAGTTTTTATACGAACTGAAAGTCAATGATTTAGGGTTTTGACAAAGCATCAAAGAAAGAGTTTAGCGAGCCAAACGACTGATTTGATTCAAAGTCAAGTTCTTAAATGCTTGGTTTTCAGGAAGGAGAAAAACTAGATATGCTCTTACTTCCTTTAAAGGTATGATAAGACATTTCCTTAATCTCAAAACAATCCTTTTGATTGTTATAAACTTTACAACTATGTATCGGCGAAGCATAAATGTGAAGCGTCAACGCTCGCTGATTGGAGATATTTCCGATAGAGTGATAGCCCATTCGATCATTCATGTAGGTCAATTTCCCTGGAGATAAAGTCATTCGATTCGTCTCTATTAAGGCTTCTCCTTCTTGTTGAAAACGGACTTCCTCTACCGTTCCTTGCACTTGATATACCCAACAATCCTCGCCACCGTGCCCATGAATTGGAGCCTGTGCGTTAATTTCCCAACACAATAAAATCAGTTCATATTTTTCCGTACGCGCCAAACAATTTCTAGTATAACAACCTTCTGCCCAAGTCGCATAAGTTGCCAATTCTGCCGCTTGGATATTAATTCTTTTCATCGTTTTTGCTCGTTGATGAGGTTCAATTTCGTCTAAAATTTCGGCAAATTCCTTAATCGTCTTTATATCGTTCATAACTTAGGTTTTATTTTTTATTATCATTTCAACTTGAAGTCATACTTTAATAATCAGAAAATACTCCGTCAAGATTAAAATCGGCTAAAACTACTCAAAAAACAGATAATTTCACTAATTTCGCTCAAAATTCGTAGCACCACAATTGATTTTTACTTCAAATTACAACTTTTAAAGTGTTTTAAACTTCTAACCATGAAAAATGTACTCGATTTATTCCAAAGAATTACCAAGGAATTATTACTGGATGAAGAGCAAAATCCAGTCGCTCAACATATTCCTTCTTCCAAATTATATGATACGCTTGACCTTTCTTTGAAAGCAGCCCCTTTAGACGAAGCTGAATTTGAAAAAGTTGTCAAAGAATTGGTTTTTGCTTCCCCAAGAACGGCTACCAATGGCTTTTTCAATCAATTGTTTGGTGGACGAAATGACAAAGCGATTTTGGGAGAGTTGCTTTCTGTGATTTTGAACAATAGCATGTATACTTACAAAGCAGCAGGCCCGCAGATTGGCATAGAAAAAGTGATTTTAAGAGAAGTTTGTGATATCATTGGCTGGGACGAAAACTCGGATGGTACTTTGGCACCTGGAGGTTCGATGACCAATTTTATGTCGATGTTAATGGCGCGAGACCGAGCATCTGACACCGTGACTCAGCAAGGAATGCAACAAAAAATGATGGTTTACACCTCAAAAGAATCTCATTATAGTATTCCTAAAAATGCCGCTTTTAGTGGAATTGGCAGGAACAACGTACGTTACATTCCGACGGATGAAGAAGGTAGTATCGAAGTTGCTCATTTAGAAAATATGATTGCGGAAGACATCGCTAACGGAGGGTTGCCAGTTATGGTCAATTTGACGGCTGGAACGACCGTTTTGGGCGCATTTGATCCAATTCGTCTGGTAAGTGAAATTTGTAAAAAGCACAATATGTGGCTGCACGTCGATGGCGCATATTGTGGTTCCGTTTTGTTTAGTAAAAAATATCGACACTTGATTGACGGCATTGAATTGGTGGATTCTTTTAGCTTCAATGCACATAAAATGATTGGGACGCCGTTATCTTGTTCAATTATTATTGTACAAGATAAAAAGCACTTATACGATTCCTTCTCGAATGATGCCAGCTATTTGTATCAGACGGATCATGATGATTTTAATCTAGGTAAAACCTCCTTGCAATGTGGTCGAAGAAATGATGCCTTAAAGTTTTGGACACTCTGGAAAAGCGTCGGAACTTCTGGTTTGGAAAAAATCGTTGATCACCAATTTGCACTAGCCGATACTGCTCGAAACTATGTCCGCAACAACGAAGATTATACCCTTTATAGCTACGACGATACGATAGCGATTTGCTTTAATTATAAAGGTATTCCTGCTCGTGATATTTGTACTTTATTGTACGAACATTCATCTTTATTGGTTGGATATGGTTCTTTTCAAAACGATGAATTTATTCGCTTAATTACCATTAATGCGCAGAATGACCATCAAGATATTTTGAATTTCTTTGCCATTATGGAGCAGTTTGTAGCAGAGAATGCTGCGTTGTTTGAAGTGGATTTGGTTGTTTAAAGATGTTGCACGGTGATAGTGCCTAATCAATAAGCTTTTATGAAGCATAAAAGGAAAGGAAAGTCAAATTAATAACTGATGTTAC
>CAYUNA010000094.1:9829-11039 GCA_964445895.1 uncultured Saprospiraceae bacterium
CATCAGTTAATAACCTCAAATTTTTGAAGGTAGATTTTGCCCTCAAAAATCTGAGGTTACTAGTTTCTTATTTCTTACCATGTCCAAACTCCTTCAACGTCTGCACATGCGAAGCCAATGCGCCAAAATAGGTTTTGTGTTCGTGATAAGGTAAGCCGAATTCCTTTGCGGTATCCCGCACAATCGGCGCAAGAGCTCGATAATGCACATGGCAAATACTAGGAAACAAGTGGTGTTCTATTTGAAAATTCAGACCGCCAAAAAGGTAGTTGGCAAAGCCATTTTCACAGGCAAAATCTGCCGTTGTTTGCATTTGGTGCGCCGCCCAACTACTCTCCAATGTCCCTTGGTGGTCAGGTAATGGAAATGCTGTTCCTTCCACAATATGCGCCAATTGAAACACCAATGCCAACGTAATTCCTTCTACCAAATGCATAATCAAAAAGCCAAGAAGTATCTGCTGCCAAGGTAAATCAATCACTAAAAATGGTACAGCAACAAAAATAGAATAGTAAATGCATTTGTAAAAAAGCATTCGCCCAAACTCACGGACAGGTGTTTTCGTCCGTTTTGCCCCGTTCACTTTTGGGTGAAAAAACTCAGCAAAATCTCGTAAAAATACCCAGGCAATTGTTGTCAAAGAGTAAAAAAAGAAGACATAAATATGCTGAAAACGATGTACCCACCATAAATCCTGCTTGGTATTCATCCGCAATAACGGCAATTGGTCAATGTCAGCATCGTGTTCTGCTACATTGGTAAAAGTATGGTGTAGCACGTTGTGGCTAATTTTCCACATGTAATCATTTGCGCCAATCAAATTGAAAAACAACCCAATCCGATAATTCACTTTTGGCTTATCCGAATACGCACCGTGCATCGCATCATGCGTGATATTCAGTCCAATCAATGCTGCAAAGAAACCATGTACAATTGCTAAGAATAACATCATACCCGGGGAAAACCAGTTGGAAATAACCAATAAATAAGACAAGGCAAAAATGGTCAAAATGAAAGTCGTCTTGAAAATCATTGTGCCATTCGCTTTTTTCGATTGATTGGTTTCCACAAAATAAGCGTCCACTCGCTTTTTAATGGTTGTATAAAAGTCTTTGCGGTCACTTTTGGAAAACTTGATGCCCGTGCCTGGCCCTGTAAGTGGTTGGGTGATACTCTGCTCTGCCATCTTTTTTAAATTAAAATTAAAAAT
>CAYUNA010000095.1:0-10940 GCA_964445895.1 uncultured Saprospiraceae bacterium
TATTTTTAAATATGAACAACTACTTTTTAATCATCGTATTAGTTTTAACCTTAGTTGCTTGTGGCGACGAGCCAGTAAAAGAACCCATTGTAAAAGAACAAACTACAATTATTGAAAAAAAGCCTGAACCCAAACAGATAAAGTTTATTGCGAATATGGATCATTTGCGAATGAGAGACAACGCAGGAAAAGAGGGAAAAATCATCGGTAATTTATCGACAGGAGAAACACTTATATATATGGGGGAAAAAAGTAGTTTCAATACGCCAGTCAAATTGCGAGGCTACGGATATAACGATCCTTGGCTAAAGGTGAAAACCAAGTCAGGTGACGAAGGTTGGGTGTATGCTGGCGGTGTGAAATTTGGTGATGACTTAGATAATGATTTAGTTAAGCCATTGATAGACAATCGGTTGAAGCAGTTGTTTGGAACTAAATTAGCAGAAGAAATTCAAGAGTACAAGACGAGTTTTTCCAAAGTAAATAACAGCAAAGACTTAGCAAAAACCTATCGAAATGCGATGGAAATGCGGGATGAGGTAGTCCAGATATTGCATGATGACATTGAAATAGTTGACCCACAAAAAGCAGCAGATATGGATTGGATGCAGGCAGTCTTGCCAGGGTTTATTACACAATTTGCGGCAGAAGGAACATTATATCACCTCTTCTTTTATTACGAGGATTGGGCGAAAAAAGCAAGACGTACTTCAGGAAAGGAAGACAATGATTTTTTCGAATTGATGTATGCCGTTTATCCAATTGACCATATTGAACATTTTTTTCCAGCGTGGTTTTTGCAGACTTGGGATTATGGCGGTCATAGTGAGTTGGGGAAAGGCGTGCATAATGATTTATTGGATAAAATGAATAGATTACTCGCAGAAAGTGATTTATTTGCACCAGAAATTGATAAGCTAAAAAATGATCTCTTGAATGACATTACCAATAATGAAATAACCTATTGGTATGATCAAAAGGCTATTTTGGTAGAATTAAATTCCATTTTAGAAGCTAATTATGGAATTTTATCGGATGAAGATAAAATAGCCCTCGAAACCAGAAAGAAACATTTTGAAAATCCATTGGAAAACAATATTAAATTAGATCGTCGTTCAGGTAACGAAGAATAGGTTTGAATTGGTAAAAAATAATTGAATCTACTAAGAAAATCGAAATAATCGTATGGGTGCAATAATCGCATTATTAACAACAGTAGGCGTCGGGGCAGCAACCGTCGTACTTGGATATTCTGTATTTAGCAATATCAAGCCAGGCAAAGGGCGGATTCAAAAGGATTTGGCAGAGTTTCGGAAAACGCTGAAACCACTTATGGTGGATTTAGTGCCGATGGAGGAAGGAGAGATTGATTTATTGTCTTCCAACCCTAATATTACCTCGTCCAAAAAGCGAGTAACGCAGACTTGGCAGGGTAACTTCATCTCTATTTATCATGAAAATATGATTGTGTTTGGCTATCGAAAGTATGTTTCAAAGAGTGAGGACGCCATATTATATGCAAAAACGGCTAACCATGAATACACTTATCGTATGCAGGGAGAGGTCTGTGAAATTGTAGTAGATGATAAATTGTTGGGATATTTGAAAGGAGATGATATTTTATATTTGGCTAAAAACAAAAAGCCATTTGCAGCCTACAATCGGTCGAATGATTCGCTGATTGCCATTACTATCAATGGAAAAGAGGTGGGGAATATTTACAAAGAAGGAATCGTAAAACAGCCCAATCCACGTGCCTTTGAACTCATCACAAAAATGCCAAAAGAACACCAATTAACATTTATCAGTTTAGCAATTTTTGAATTGGTAAAACGGCATAGTTTGAATTAATGGAACTGAAAATTGACTTTTTTAAGAAAGTTTCAAAAAATAAATTATTTTCTTTACATCTAATTAATTGATGTTCAATGAATGGAAATAGTAGGATTTATTTTAATTAGAATAAAATCATATTCATTAAGTATTGGTTATTAATATTTTATTAATATTTAATTTTTAAAACTAAGAAAATCAAGCGATTAGGTAGCTTATTGATTCCTACCTTGAAACGGGTATAAATAAAAGTCCTTGCTCAAAAATTATGAAATTAGAAATATTGGCAATATTTTTGTCCTTGACTTACAGTATATAGAGAACTATAAAATCTAATCATACAACATCCTATTTGTTCATCCTAAATAAAATAGCGATATCAACAAACTGTAAGCTCCATCATTTGGGTAGTTGCTATTTCAAGTAAGAACTCTACACATCCTAAGTTAGTAAACTCATCCTGTGCGACATGCATAGGATTAAACCATATATTCAAAAACCGTTATTTAAATACATGACCAAAACCTTGTCTTATGATGCTAATTTTACGCTCCAGAGCAAGTAAATGTCCAATTTATTTTCCCATGAAAAGTATAGGATTTGCTTTGGTGATTGCAATGCTAACACCAATTTTTATGTTTGCCGAAGGTTCGAAAGACTTTCGGAATTATCCGGGTAAACGCCTTTGGCTTGATACCCGTGACGACCAGCAGATGAAAGTTTATGCTGCTGAAGGAGAATTTATCAATGTCGGCGCGAGCCACGTTGGAGTCTCAAATGGATTCATTACCGTTTATCGACCTGATGGTACGATTGCCCAAACGTTTGACAACTCTGGGGCAACTGCTGGAATGGCAATTATCAATAATGATAATGAAGAAATGAACGGACCAATTGGTGGAGCTACTGGATACAATCCAGGCGTTCTTCAAGTTGGAACTGGAGATGCTGGTGCTTGGACAGTCGTTTTTGATTTTCCAGACTATCAAATTTCTAATTTTGATACGTTATTAAACGATCAGCCCTGGACGCGAGCAGCCAATCAATTGGTCGCCAATCGGGTCATTTTGGCTTGGGACATCACGGTATCTCAGGGTAGTGCTGGTAACAACGGCGGAACATTATTAGAAGGACGCGTGTACTCGAATGAGTACATTTCTATTTTGAATAAAAATGGAAACTTAACATCGCCTACTTTTTATGTTTTATCTCGTGATGGTTTTCAATATGAGGTTGACTTTATGGATGCAGACCCTTTTAGGTTTCCAATTTCCTCTAATTCCTTAGGATTGGTTGAGTCGGATTTTACACCTATATATGAGTCCAAACAAGAAATTGACTTTACTCGGTCGGATGATGTTTCCACTTGGGTGAATGGTGAGTTTTACTTGTTCGAACCTCAGGCGGAAGATGTCGGACCATTGGTTAATCATAAAATATTTTTCAATCCACCCGATGAAAATATGCCTTCGGTGGTAAATACTACCGACATATTTCGTGATAATCAACATTCAACTTGGTTGTACAATGATATTCAGCTATTAGCTTTGGATAGCTTGTATTTTTTGGGTGCTAATGCAGGTAGTGATGCTTGTGCACCTCCATTTTATGAGTTTGGCGAAGGTGGCTTTTTTGTTGTTGAAACAAATATTGGTGGTCAGGTAACTATTCAGATTGATATTGATAACAACAACGTGTTTGATGACCCAATTGATGTTACTTTAACGAGCAATAGTAATGGTGGCTTGGACACTGTTTTTTGGGACGGATTGAATGGCAATGGTGTACCATTTGCCAATATCGGTGATACTTTTACCTTAAGTTATACGGGAACTATTCGCTTTGGAGAAATTCATATTGCGAATACAGATGTTGAGGATAATTTTGGTGGAGTTACCTTTAATTTATTAAATGGTCCTCCATCTATTCCTGCACAAGATTTCTACTATGATCACTCTGACTTAACGGGCGTAGTAGGTGCGGTGAGTGGCGGTGGTGTGCCAGGAGATGCACAACCAACTACGATACCTTTTACTTATGGAGGCCCCGGAGCAGTTGTTTCAACTGGTAATTTTGGTAATGATAATTATTTAGACCAATGGGCGTTTAATGATTTTACAATACCAATGACAACCACTGAAATATTTGTTATTGAAGAATGTGATTGTAACGAGGCACAGACGCCAACTGTTGAAGTTGTTGGTGACTCTGAAATCATCGTTTGTGCTGGAGATGCAGCTACTTTACAAGCAACCAATACTTTAGCAGGTTTGGGTGACTTAACTTACAGTTGGGTTGGACCAAATGGATTTTTCTTTACAGAAGCAATTGGCGAAGGTGACATCAGTACGGTAATTATTGATCCGGTTCTTGCTGTGAATACAGGCGAATATATCGTTACTGCAACGACTATTGAAGGCTGTATGAGCGAACCCGATACCATCACTTTAAGTGTTGGTCTGACGCCTGATTTCAGTTTTGACTTGGCTATTAATGAGGTTTGTGAAGGTGACGACTATATCTTCACTGCTACTATGAATACGCCACTTATTGGGACATTCAATTTCACGGCTACAGGGCCGAATTTCACGTTTAATGGAACCAACAGTGGTCTTGGACTATTCACATTTCCTATCATGAATATTGCTCCAGACAATGAAGGAACGATTACTTTAACTGTAACTTCTGCCGATGGATGTACTGCTTCTGTGACTACGGAATTAGTGGTCAATGAAAATCCAGTTATTACTAACTTGATGGGTGGCGGTGGCTACTGTGCAGGTCAGGATATTCTCTTTAGTGGTGAAAATTCTGCTACAGGAATGACCGAAATTACCTACACTTGGTCTGGACCAAATGGCTTTTTTGACCAACAGACAACAACAAATATCGCTGGACCATTTACCGCATCTATTACAGGTGTAACCGTATTGGATTCAGGTGACTATATGCTTTGTTTGACTTCTGACCAAAACTGTGGACCTGTTTGTGAAACAGTAACTGTAAGTGTTACGCCAGGCTTAGAAATTGTTGATGTTTCTGGTGGAGGTAATCAATGTATTGGTCAAACTTTTACATTGAGTGCTAACAATAGTGTAACCAACGGTGTCAATGAAGTCACTTATACATGGACGCTTCCTGATGGCTCAACTTTCGTGGGAACAGCACCAGCTGCTGGCCCATTTGATTTAGTTGTCACTGACCCAACTGCGGATGCTGCGGGTACTTATACTTTAATGCTAGAAGGTGATAATGGATGTACTTCTAATCCTGATGCAACGGTGGAAGTGGTGATGAACTCAACTCCAGTTTTGGCAGAGATTACAGGCGGCGGTGCATTTTGTGCAGGGGAAGAAGTTACGTTGACAACTAACAACATTGTCGGTGGCGTTGGTACTTTTACCACGACATGGACTTTACCAAACGGAACTATTTTAGGTGGCGGTACAGGTACTGACCCATTCTTTCAATTGATTCCGACGTTGTCAGCTGCGGATACAGGAACTTATACGGTTTCTATTTTAACAGATGCAGGTTGTGTGTCGAATACCGTTTCTACGCAAGTTACGTTGAGCATGTTGCCTACTGTTATTAATGTGACTCCAGATACGATTATTTGTGATAATGATGAACTCATCCTTTCTGCAACGAATGCAACAATGGACGATATTTCATATACATGGACAGGACCAAACGGCTATATGGCTACTGGTACAGCTGGTGGTGGTGAAACTTTTACAGAAAGTATTAACCCAATTAATAACTTTGGTGCGGGCGCATATACTTTGACAGTAGATGCCGATGGTTGTGCTGCTGATCCAATTGTGGTGAATGTTGAGACACGTCCGAATCCAACCTTAGCACCAATTGTCGGCGGTGGAACGTATTGTGAAGGAGATAGCGTTACGCTTTTTACTTTCAATACAGTACCAGGAATTGATTCGATTTTCTACACCTGTATTTTACCAAATGCGGATGTAGTTGTTGAAATGAGTGGTGGAATGGATACCATTTTCATCACCTTCCCAAGTATTACAATGGCAGATGCAGGAATCCTTTCTTGTGCAGGCGAATCGACAGATAGTTGTGGCTCTTCATTAGTAACTGCATTGATAAACGTGCAGGCAACACCAGTAATTGATGACATCACGCCAGATACAACAGTCTGTTCGGGTGGAAACTTTACTTTAACAGCTTCTAATAGTGCTGTAGGTACGGGAGGTGTAGCCTATACCTGGACAGGACCAAACGGCTTTGTCTTTACAGGTGCTGCTCCTTTTAATGGACCTTTCAATGCTACAATTCCAGATATTTCGGTAGGTGACGCTGGCGAATATTGTTTAAATATTACAACTGATGCTGGCTGTGTCGCCGAGGAAGTCTGTACAAATATTACCGTTAACCCAACACCAATGTTAACACCAACAGACGGTGGTGGCGACTATTGTGCCGGAGATGATGTGACTTTAACGACGATGAATACGGTAGTAGGCGTAGGTGACTTAATGTTTACTTGTACTGGCCCTAATGGTTTTGAATTAACCGGTACTGTTGGAGAAGGAGAAAACATTGAATTGATTTTAGAAAATATCACAACAGATATGGCGGGTACTTACACTTGCGTAGTAGAATCTGCGGAAGGCTGTATGTCTAACGAATCATCTGCTACTGTAAATATTAGTGCAGCTCCATCTATTATCGACATCAACGGTGGTGGTCCATATTGTGAAGGGGAAACCATCAACTTGACGGCTGGCAATGATGTAGTCGGTGTAGGTATGATTGATTACACATGGACTGGACCAAACGGCTTTACCTTTACAGGAACGGCTGGTGAAAACGGGCCATTCACGGCATCTATTCCAAATGCACAATTGACGGATGCAGGTGAATACTGTTTAAACATTACTTCAGCAGCGGGTTGTGGTGGTGATGAGATGTGTGTAATGGTTGAAGTGAATCCAAATCCAATTGTGGACAATTTTACTGGTGGTGGAGACTTCTGTGAAGGAGATGCAACAACGCTTACTGGAACAATTGACCTGAACGGAGCAACTTCTGTTGACTGGACAATGACTGGTCCTGGTTTAGACGAAAGTGGCACTTCTACTATTAACGAAACGATTAGCTTCGATATCACGGTAACTGAAGATACAGATGGTACTTATACCTTCAACCTGACGACAGACGACGGCTGTACAGCTTCGGCTACGCAAACGGTTACTTTAATTCAAGTACCAACACCAACTTTGTCCGCTTCTCCTGAGATAGTATGCCCAGGTGATGAATTACAATTGATGGTGAATAATGCCAATGCTTTTCCAGCAGGTACTGTTTTTGAATGGTTTGAAAACGGAACTTCTTTAGGTACAAGTACAGACCCTAATTTCTTAGTAATGAATGCAGCAGGTGGTACTTATTCTGTAACGGCGAGTATTGAAGGCTGTGATGAATCATCAGGAGATATTTCAGTATTGGTTGTGCCAGCACCAGTGGCAGTAGATGATACTTACAGCACGGAGTTCAATACACCAATTAGTGATAATGTAACAAACAATGATGAGCCTAACGGCAATGTAGTTGCAACATTGGATACCGAACCTGCTAATGGTACGGTTACGTTCAATGAAGATGGCACTTTTACCTACACTCCAGATTCGGATGTAGTAGGAACAGATATGTTTACTTATACAATTTGTAGTGAGGAATGTCCAGAAGAGTGTAGTACTGCAACTGTTACGATTACCGTTGCGGTGCCTCCATGTGACAATGTCTTCAATGTTATTACACCAAATGGTGATGGTGACAATGATATATTCTTTGTTCCTTGCTTAGAAGGTAGTGGTCCAGGTGAAGTAGGTGGAGCGTTCCCGACTAATTCTCTAAAAATCTTCAACCGTTGGGGAGATGTTGTTTATGAAGCAGCACCTTACGGTAATGATTGGGGTGGATTCAACTCTGATGAACAAGATTTACCAAATAGTACTTATTTCTACATGATTGAATTGCGTGAAGGTGGCGGAGATGGCGAAGACAATTTGATAGTAGGCTACGTAACCGTTTCTCGGTAAGCTAATGATGAATGTTGAATGATGAATAGCTGGGTTATTTTCCAAAATTCATCATTCATCATTTATAATTCATCATTCAATTAACAAAATAAATTTCAATAAAATGAAAAGAATTATAATATCCCTCACAATGCTGTTCTGTACAGTCGGCTTGTGGGCTCAAAGTGAGCAATTGTTCACGCATTTTATGTTTAATCGGTTGAATTATAATCCAGGTTATGCAGGTGCAAAAACCGTATTGGATGCAGCAGCTATTTATAGAAATCAATGGTGGTCTGGTGTTGATGGACATCCAAAGACTTTGAATGTATTTGCACATTCGCCATTTGGTAGTGATGGTAGAAATGGGGTAGGGTTGTCTTTGATTTCTGACGATATTGGAATGGATAAAACCCTTTCTATCGGTTTGCAATATGCTTATCGAATCAAGTTGAATGAAAAAAACACCTTAGCAGCAGGTGTTGGACCTCGTTGGGAACAAGTGCGACGTGACTGGACAAAAGCGAATTTACGTCATCCAACAGATGTGCAGAATACAGGAGGTACAGAAGACCGTTCGACGTTTAACGTTGGTGGTGGATTGTTTTTTACCAATCCTAATTTTTACTTAGGATTGTCGATTCCACGTATTTTGAAAAACAGCTTGTACTATGATGGTGATGAGTTTGAAAAAGATGTAAATGTCTATTATTTTCAAGCGGGTATCATTGCGCCGTTAGGAGAAAGTGGCAAAGTGAAGTTTTATCCAAACTTGCAGTTGAGCTACGGCCCACATTTGCCGTTTGAATTTGACATCAATGCGAATTTCTTGTTCTTGGATGCTCTTTGGTTAGGAGCAACTTACCGTCACGAAGATTCAGTAGATGGATTAATCCAGTACCAATTTGACAATGGATTTCGAGCAGGTTTAGCAATTGATTTAACTACTTCTGAGTTAAGTCGTGCAACAACTGGTAGCTGGGAGATTTTGGTGGGATACACTGCACCAGTTCGCCACATTGTCAATCTTCGTTATTTTTAATGGTTAATGTATAAGGGTTAATGTTTAATGACCAAATTAAACATTAGCCCTAATCATTAACCCTTAATCACTAATAATTAAACATTAAATAAAATGAAATATATCAACGCTATACTTTTCCTTACAATGCTGTTGTTCTCCGGGCAATTGATGGCTCAGAGCGGCGGTACAGAAGGAGTAGAGCTTAAAAATTTGGAAGCACTGAACTCCGAATATGAAGACTTTGCTCCGATGCCTTATGGCAATAAATTGATGTACACCAAGGCGACGCGCAAGCATAAAATCTTCGGTCCAAAATTATCGGATGGAACGAACATGTTTACCGATGTTTTTACGGCAACTAAAGGAGCAGACGGTATGTTTGCCAATGGTCAAAAAGTGTCAGGCGATGTCAACTACCGTTATTTTGATGGTGCACCTACCTTTTTGGCAGGTGGTCAAAAAATGATTTACAGCCGAAACAATTTGGATGGTAAAAACAAAGCAGATACGATTGTCCTAAAAATCTATGAAGCAGACGTAGCGGGTGATTCTTACAATACTGATAGCGAGAAAGAATTGTGGTTCAATAGTAACGATTACAACCATACGCACCCAACGGTCTCTAAAGATGGACAATGGTTGATTTTTAGTTCTGACCGTCCTGGTGGATATGGTGGAATGGATTTATGGAAATCTAAAATGGTTGATGGTAAATGGAATGCCCCTGTGAATATGGGCGCAGAAATTAACAGTGCCGCAAACGAGATTTTTCCATACTTAGATATGAACAGCAACCTATTTTATTCTTCTAATAAAACAGGTAATCTGGACATTTTTATCGGTACACAAAATGGCGAAAACTGGACGTATTTTAGCGATTTGGGGTCACCATTCAACTCAGGTGCAGATGACATGAATTATGTTGCCAATGCTGACGGAACAGAAGGATACATTGCTTCTGCTCGCGAAGGTGGTAAAGGATTTGATGATATTTATAGCTGGAAATATGATCCAGAACCAATCGAAGCGACTATTGTCGTCATTGATGAAGATACGCAAGAGCGATTGGAATCTGCCAAAGTAATGATTACGCCTACTGCCTATGGAAATACTTTGGACAAATTGTATCGAGATGTCAAAGTTGGGGAATCTACCGAACGAATGACTGACGTAGATGGTAAAACTATCTATAGTGTTTATCCAGAAAGCGAGTATGAAATTGTTGCTTCTAACGAAAATTATTCAACAGAAACCCGCAATCCATCAACTTTGCAATTGACGGAAAATGGTGAATATATTATTCCATTGAAACGCACAGTTTGGAAACGTATGTTGAACGGTGTCGTTATCAATTCTGAAACAAATGACCCAATTGTAGGTTCTCGAATCTTGGTTTATAACTTGACCACAGGTGGCGAACCAGTAGAGTATTTTTCTGATAAAGACGGTAAGTTTAGTTTTGAAATTGACTGCTCGCATGAGTTCAAAATTACTGCTGAAAAAGCATCTTTCTCAGGCGATACAGTTGAGTTGAAAGGCTTGACCGAATCTTGTAAAAAAGGCGATGTTTCGACTACTTTGAGGTTGACGCCAGCGTTGCGTTTGGTACACGTTTACTTTGATTTTGACAAATCGAATTTACGTTTAGACGAATCTTTAGCAGATTTGCAAGGTTTGAAACGCATCTTAATGGAAAATCCAAACTATACTGCTGAATTGCGTGGTCACACCGATTCCCGTGGTCGAACTGCTTATAATAAAGCATTATCTGTTCGTCGTGCAAGAGCGGTTGTCAACTGGTTGGTCGATAACGGCGTAAATAAAGACCGCTTGATTGCTGTCGGATTAGGTGAATCACAGTTGGTCAACAATTGCTCGAATGGCGTTCCATGTTCTGAATTAGAACATCAATTGAATCGTCGTACAGAGTTTAAGTTGATTAGTAAAATCATCGAAATTAAAGAAATTAATTCGAGTGGATTGAGTGCTCCGCGAGTTGACCCATGTAAGGGTTGTCCGCATGAGCCACAACC
>CAYUNA010000096.1:0-10932 GCA_964445895.1 uncultured Saprospiraceae bacterium
ATTCTTCAACGATTTCATCAAATTCTTTTATGTCATATTGATTTATAATTTGCTCTATTGCATTTACAAAACATTCCCCTGCTCTAAACTTGTTATTCTCTTTCAAATAAATTTCACCTAACATTTTAAAATAAAATCCACCGTCAAGCCACGTTATTTCCCCTGTTTCTTCATCGTCATTAATCATCAATAAGGGGTACATTCGGGATATAGACAAAAAGTTGTCACATCAAAAAAAAGATGATATTGAATTTCGCATAACAGCCAAAGAGCGAAGTATTTCCTCATTTGCAGAGCTAAAATCACTTTTATTACGCTTAAAATAGCTGTTTTTTCGCTACCCAAGATGGCATTACGAAATTAGAAACAAGCAAAACTTAGGCGTAATTCATTTAAAAACAATGACTTATGACCTAAGTGTGAACATTTTGGGCGTATCCCGAACTTACCCCTATTTTCAAGCCAAGCCACCTGACCATCATTTACAGAACAAAATGCAACATCCAAATCTCCATCATTATCCAAATCTGCCAATCGAACTTTTTGAGCACCATTTGCAGTGGTTGTCAAAATAATTTGAACGCCAAAACTTCCTCCTTCATTCTCATACCAAGCAATTTTATCATCATCTTTGGAAGCCGAAGCTAAGTCAATATCTCCATCCCCATCCAAGTCTCCCACTGCTAAAAACTGGGGATTATCCACCAAATCTGAAAAAATTTCCCCTTCCGCAAACTCTCCAGTTCCCGTCATATTTTCAAACCAATAGAGCATATTTCCGTTATTTCCACCTTCTCTTGCCGCCGCTACAATATCCAAATCTCCATCATTATCTACATCTATCGCAACCTGATGTGCGGCTTCTGTAATCGTCCCTCCAACAAAACGTCCCTCATCAAAATCCAAGCTACCGTTGATATTTCGATACCAAACCAAGGAAGATTCCGTCGCGCTTGAAGTGACCACATCTTTATGACCATCCCCATTAATATCCGCCACCAGAGTGACTTTTGGTGCAGTTAGATTTCCGCCCACAATGACCTTTTTGAAAAAGCCTTGAGCAACAAGAGTTGAGTTGAAAAATAGAAATAAGATTTTGATTAATAAAAGTCGCATACTTGTAGGTTTTGAAGCTATGAAAACGAAAATACAACTATCCCCTACCCTTCTTTTGACTGATTATTATAATGACTCCGAACCATTGAAACAATAAATCCCTTCAAGGTTTGCCCACGATATTCCGTGTCATCTTTCATAATTCGATACAAATCTCTCGGAAAATCAACAGAGACACGAACGGGTTTTTGTTTCTCTTTTTTAACAGGTTTGGGTGCTTTAGGCTGTTTTTCAGCTTGCAGTTCTCGTAGAATATCTTCTCGATTTTCGATGCTTCCCGTGTCTATTTTAGATGGTTTACCCAAAGTAGAGAGCAAACTCTTTTTTTCTCTTTTTGCCATAATAGTCGTTTTGAATAGTAAAAATAAGTAAAAAATACTTATTTTTAAGTAAATTCACTTAAATAAAAATTTATTCAAACATCTTCTTTATTTCCAAAGCCAATTCTCTAACTTCATTTTTAGCCTTAGAGTCTCCTTCTTCAATTACCCCCAACCCAGCATTTAGAGAATTTCTATACGCCACTCGATTGTAGATTTTTGTATTTAATAAGCCGACACTTTCGCTTTGCGCAACTATCATTTCAACCGCTTCAACGATTTCTTTACTAATATTACTACTTGCATCCAAGCCATTAAATAGTGCCAAAGCGGTCAATGTATCGTTACTGTTTCGGCTTTCGCGCATATCTTTTATCTTAGCAACCCGCGGCAAAAAATCCTGAAAAGCATCCAATTCTAATACGGAAGGCTTGACCGGAATGATGACGACATCGCAAGCAACAACGGCACTATCCAAGCTTTCGGAGAAGGTCGGTCGCCCATCTATTATCACAATATCGAATTTTTTAGAAAAATTCATCGCCTCCTTTATCAGCTTGTCCTCCCCTACTCTAACGACGGTAATATGCTGTTCTTCCTCATCTCTGCGGTTCGCCCAACGAAGCGATGAGTGTTGGTCTGTATCCGTATCAATGATGCAAACTTCGTGTCCTTGGTGCGCAAATGCGACCGCTAAATTAATCGCGATTGTGGTCTTTCCAGCACCTCCTTTTGTAGTGGTTACAGTTATAATCATGTGGTATGTTTGTTTGATGATTTAAGAGGCGACAAGGTATATATTTTTTTGCTTAAAACAGTCATTTCCTTAAAAATAAGTAGTTTTTAAACAAAAAACAGTATAATTTACTTAAAAATAAGTAAATTATACTTAAAATCAATTTTGAGCGTTTTTTCTAAAAAATTAATTTAGCAGTAGTTATGTTTTCTGAAGTGTCAAATTAAGAAGGTTAAAAATTTGAAGCAGTTTATTTTAAGCGATTTTAAGCCGTTTTTTACTTTCAAAATAGAATTTGTGCTTTTGTATAAAAGAGTGGCTTAAAACTGTTAAAAGAGAGCACAGATGAAATTCTATGCTATTGTTTCAATTCTATTTTTACAATTACCTTCCTCTGCCTAAATTGTTTCTATCTTAAAGTCTCAAAGAACCAATTCAGTAAGTAAATTTAAGTGTTTTTGAGTAAGTTTACTTAAAAATAAGTACTATTGAGTAATTCAAATATTTTCTTTTTTCTTCCAATCAATTTCAGATGCTTGCATTCAGAATTAGATTTACTCAATAATTAAGTAAGTTTCCTTACTTTTAAGTAAAATGAAACCTTGGAATGTTCTCTGACTCTTCATTTTCAGAATTGTATCTTTAGCTTACAACTTTGTTCTACTTGCATTTAAAAATTTGGTAGTGCAACAAATGTGCACTTTTCTCGGTTTTTGTCCCTTAATCCCTACCCACGTTGCCTGCGGCAACGTGCACTGTGTTTTTTGAAGCTCGAAATTCAAAGAAATCATTCTTTAATAAATCATGGTGCACATTTGTTGCACTACCAAAAATTTAGCGCAGTAAGTGAGTTTAAGTATAATCAAGTAGTTTTAATCAAATTTACTTAAAAATAAGCTTAATTACTTAAATTTAAGTAATTTTCATTAAAAATAAGTAATCAGATTTTTTATTGAGATTGTGCACATTATTTAAATGTAGATTGTCAAAGAAATATTCAATTATTGCGTAATGTCAGTTATTGCTTCTTTTTTATAAAAAAATCAACACCAACCGAAAAGGGGGTACTTTTATCTTTTGTTGTTGCTTTTATTCTTTTAATACCTTTTAATTTTTTAGGTCTTCACAAGACATTGAGAATCAGTTTTTTACAAGTTTAACTATGAGTGTTTTGGAACAAACTATGAGAGATTTAGAAAAGTCTATGAGTGTTTTGGAACAAACTATGAGATAAATGGAAATCAACTATGAGGAATTTGGAACTATGTATGAGAGATTTGGAATGAAATCTTAAAGATTGGCTAATTATGAGATATTTGGAGCATAATATGAGATAAATGGAAAAAAAAATGCAGCGATATAGCCAATTTGTTTTCCATTTGTCTCATATTTGCGCTTATACTCCAATTTACTCTTATTACGTTCCAATATTCTCTTACTTCATTCCAAAACTCTCATAGTTAGCATGGCGAAAAAAAGTCAAAAAGGGAAAACGAATAAAGGGATTGTACTGATTAAGAAATCTAACAATCTAATTGAATCGAGGTATAAATTCGATATTTGGGAAACACGGGTTTTTCTATCTGTGCTCGCCCAAATCCGCCGTTCGGACGATGATTTTCAAGTTTATCGGATTTGGTACAAAGATGTGATTAAGACGTTCGGCTTGAAGTCGGGCGACTCTTACAGCTTATTGCGGCAAGCGGCACAGAGTCTGATGGGCAAGTCGTTTTTTGTGAGTTATGACAACGAAGGGGTGATGCGGGAAAAGCAATACCACATTTTGCGAGAAATTGATTACCTCAAAAAAGGACAAGAGGGTAAAGCAACAGAAAACAATGAATATATCGACGTAACTGTAGAGCAAAAAATGAAACCGTTGCTTCTGCAATTACAAAAAAACTTTACGGCTTATGACTTGCGGAACATCGTGAAATTGGGTGTTTATCCTGTCCGAATCTACGAATTGTTGAAGCAATATCAATCTATTGGGAAGCGAAAATTGGAGGTTGAAGGAATGAAGCGGATGTTTGGTATTTTGGACCAATACAAGCTATTTGGGGACTTTTTTAGATGGATTGTCAAACCCGCAATTAAAGAAATCAATAAGCATACGGATATTACGATTACAAATGTTGAAAAAATCAAAGAGGGTAGGAGAGTGACGGCTTTAAAATTCTTTTTTCATCCGAAACAGGCGGAGGAATTGCGTAAAGTGCATGGAGAAACGGTACAAGCGAAACTGGATTTTGATGGGCCTAAAGTGGCTCAAATAGCGGAAAACGAGCTGATAGAAGTAGAAATGACGGATAAAGATTTGTTATTCAATGAATTTCAGAAGGATGTGGTGCAGCGATTTGGGGTGACTCCCTCGGTTTTTTTAAAATTACTGGACAAATATAGTCAAGAGGAGGTCGCGCAAGCGGTACGGGTGACGAATCGGGCGAATTATCAGCAGCAGATTAAAACTAATATTGCGGGTTTTTTCATCTTAGCGTTAAAAAATGGCTATACCGACCCGAAGGAAGAAGCGCAGAAAAAGAAATTGAAAGCCAAAGAAACGACACTACAAAAGCAAAGAATAGCTGCTAAAAAGGAATCTTTAGAAGTAGAAAAGACACAACAAGTTAATGATAAAATTCGAGAAATGGTAACCGCTAATCCTGAATTGACCAATAAAGCAATTGCTAAAATTGCGAAAAGTCAGTTGGCTAAAGTGATTATCAAAGAAAAGGAAAAAGAACTGGGGCGACCGTTGGAAATTGAAGACTATCGGCAAGACCGAACGCTGCGGGAGTTTGTTAAAAATACCATTGTAGAAATGCAAATGAAGCAATTTCTGGGTATTTTTGAAAAATATGAAGCGGATTTAGAAAAACTGAATAATGTCATTTTTAAGTAATAAATACTTATTTTTACTTAAGTTTACTTATTTTTAATGAAAATTAAACAACAACTATGTCAAAAAATAAAACAATCAATGTTGACGGCGTGGACATCAAAATTTTTACGCAAAGGGAGGACGACTATTTTTCGATAACCGATATTGCGAAAAACTTTGAGGTTGGTGTTTCTTCGATTGAAAGTTGGTTGAGAAATCGAAATACTGTTGAGTTTTTGGGGACTTGGGAAAAATTGTACAACCCAGATTTTAATTCCGACGGTTTCGACGGAATTAAAATGAACGTGGGCTTGAACACTTTTAAACTCTCTGTCAAAAAGTGGGTAGGGGAGACCAACGCGATTGGCTTGCAAGCCAAGGCGGGAAAATATGGTGGCACGTATGCACACAAAGATATTGCGATTCAATTTTGCTATTATCTCAGTCCGGTTTTTCAATTGTATTTAATCAAGGAATTTCAGCGACTCAAAGAAGTGGAGGCGGAACAGCAAGCGGACGCACTCAATTGGAACATTCGGCGAACGTTGGCAAAAATCAATTACAAAATTCATACGGACGCGATTCAAGAAAATCTGATTCCTTCGCGCGTTCATCGTCGCCCAAGAATGGATGGATTTGTGTATGCGAGTGAAGCCGATATTTTGAATTTGGCTTTATTTGAAATGACTGCTAAAGAGTGGAAAATTGCCAACCCCAAGAAAAAAGGCAATATGCGTGATGACGCAACAACGGAACAATTGCTGGTTTTGGCAAATCTGGAAACGCACAATGCGCAATTTATCAAAGAGGGGTTGAGTCAAGATGAACGGCTGGAGAAGTTGAATGAAATTGCGATTTATCAAATGCAGTTGTTGGTGAATATGCCGCAGTTGAAGCAATTGAAATAAGAGAGGAAAGTTTAATTCCGTCGAATCCGACGGAATTAGATTTTAAGCCAATATTTAAATCATTTGAAAAAAATATATCTTTACATTTTTTAATTTGATAACTTCCCAATGCAACCACACTGCATTTTTAAATGAATCATCAACTACTTCATATTCTCATCTTCCTATTTTTCTTACCAATCACAGGTCAAGGACAAGACTTAATTACCCAATTTTCGCATTTTGGAGCAGCGGAAGGATTTGGAGGAAATTCAGTATTGGCATTTTTAGAAGATACTCGGGGTTTTGTTTGGACAGCCAATCATGAGGAGGTTAGGCGATTTGATGGGTATGAATTTTCTAAAGTTTTAAGGAGAAAGGACATCCGAAAAAAGGATTTTTTTGGCGGTATGCTATCAGACGAAGCAGGGAATATTTGGTTGAAATACACGGGGACAGTCAAGGATAGCTTGGGCAATTCTCGAAATACATTCTATGTAATTGACACACTGTTGCGGGTGCATCGATTTGAGGATTTTTTTAAAGAACAGCTATCCTTTCCAATAGAAGACCTGTGTAATCTTACCGAGTTAGCAGATGGAAAGATTTATTTAACGACCAATTCGGGCGTAATTTATCTATATGATGGGCAGTTTCGGCTTTGGTACTCGCAAGCAGATGAACGGCTGAAAAATTGTAGTGTAGCCCGTAAAATTCCTTCAGAAGATGCCATTATTGTCCATCAAAACATGAATGTTTTTAAAGTCACCCCAACAACAATTACCTTGATTTATGATATTGAAGCATTGAAAAAGCAAGGGAATCAAAAGGTAATGTCAAGAACAATAGGTTTATTCATGGACAAAAATATGGATGAATTATTTATTGCTGACTGGATGATTAAACTACTTCCAAATGACTTCTTGATTGATTCGGTCACACAGCAGCATGTTTTTCCAAAAGGAATGTTTTCGATAAAACGTTTGAAAAATGGGCATTCTGTAAACTACTTTACTGCGGGTACTAACCACCTGGCTTTGTATAATGAAAAAGGATATTTATTGCATGATTTTTCGACGATACTGAAACAGGAATTTGGGGAAATTGAAATTGATAATGCCATTCTTTTTCGGGAAGGACAGTGTTGGATAAGAAGGGCAAAGGGATTTTTTATTTTGCATTATCAAAACAATGCTTTTGAGCAGTATCTCCAACAATCACAGGTGTATAATTCTAGAGGCATTCATCCATTAAAAAATGGCGGTTTCCTATTCGCAGGTAGTTTGGGCTGCTTAAAATTGACGGCTGATAACCAATTGGAGAAAGCAATTTTGCCACAAGGAACAAGGGAAGGATTGATTGGCGTAGAAGAATTGACAGACGGGCGAATATTGTTTGGGCGGCATGGTCCCGAGGTGCTACTTTATGAATTGGAAACGGGAGCGACGACGAGAATTAAGCCCCAAAAAGAGGACAATAAAAAATTTGCCGACGTTGGGTGTAAGCTGCCTTTTCAAGATAAGTGGGGAAATATATGGGTAGGAACGACGGCAGGTTTAGCAAAAATTGATTTAAAAACGCAGCATTTACAAGAGTTTCAGCAATACAATGAATTTTTAGAGCTGAAAAAAAACGCGGTTTATTTTTTTAAAGAAAACGGCGACAACCTCTGGTTAGCAACTTCAAATGGGCTCTATATTTTAAATCCAGAACAGGGAATTACCCAACATTTTGAGCCTCTACCTGACTTGGATATTGTTCATTTTTATCAATCTGGCGATGTTTTTTGGTTGGCAACTTACGGCGATGGGTTGGTGAAATGGAATAAAAAGACGGGAAAAACGAAAATCTACGATACTTCAAATGGCTTTTTGAATAATAAAGTGGTCAGCGTTTTTCCAGACACGTTGGGTAATTTGTGGATTGGAACGGAGACAGGATTGGTGCATTTTACGATAGCGACTGAGGAGGTGTATGTTTTTTTGGACTCGGATGGAGTGACGCACAATGAATTCAATCGATTTTCGCATTATCAAGCGGAAGATGGTAAAATTTATTTGGGTGGAATGAATGGCATTACTGCTTTTTATCCTGAAAAAATTAAGGAAAATGAGCAAAAAGAACATCCTCTTGAAATTACGAATTATCATGAACTGGATGTAACGACGGGCATTTATCAGCAGAAATTTACTGAATTTTTAAAGGATGCAAAAATTATTTTAGACCGAGAATCTCAGCCTTTTAAAATTCATTTTTCCTTGCTAAATTATGAAAAAACAGACTACATTCGATATGCCTGGAAAATTGAAGGACTGAATGAGGAATGGATGCAGCAAAAGGAAAATGTATTGACAATCAATCAGTTGCCGCACGGTAATTATGTTTTAAAAATAAAAGCAAAAAATTACTCTGGACAATGGAATGCGGAAGAAATAGCGATTCCAATCATAGTGACGATTCCTTTTTATCAGCAGGTAGGTTGGCAAATTGTTGGCGGATTGTTGTTGTTGGGCTTGCTTTACGGGTTATTTCGGTATCAATTGAATGCGGAAAAAAGACGTACTGAAGCCTTAGAAAAAGCAGTTGCGGAACGTACACATTTTATTGAAAATCAAAAACAGGAATTGGCGCAATCCAATCAGACGAAAGACCGCCTGTTTACCATCCTTGCCCATGACCTGCGGAATCCAGTTTTGGCGTTTCAAAATTTAGCAGAAAGCGTCAATTATTTATTGAAAAAAAATCAGCCCGAACGCGTTCTAGCAATGGGTCAATTTATTGAAAAAGAAGCGGCACGGCTACATCATTTATTGGATAATTTGCTCAATTGGTCAATGGCGCAGCGCGAGGAATTGCCCGTGATTATTACTTCGTTGTCGCTTCGTGATATTGTGGCATCAGTGGTCAGCAACAACCAGCATTTATCAGAGATGTCGGGTGTTTTATTGAAAAATGAAGTAGGGGAGGGGATGAAAATTTTTGGCGACCGTCGGGTATTGGAGACAGTGCTGAGGAACTTGGTTTCCAATGCTTTTCGTTATACCCAATCGGGCGATTGGATAAAAATCAGTGCGCAAGAAATGGACGAATCTATTCATTTAAAAGTGTCAGACAATGGGGTAGGGATTGCTTCCGAAAAATTAGTGAATCTGTTTGAAATTGATGACTCAAAAAACGCTGCGGAGAATGGAACAATTTCCATCGGGCTGCATCTTTGTCAGGAACTAATTCGGCTGATAGATGGTAAAATTAAGGTGGAAAGTGAAGAAGGAAAAGGTACGGTTTTTACAATTATTTTGAGAATTGGGAATTGATGACTATGCCGCACGTCTATAATTCATGTTGTTCCTACTCACAAATAAGTCGTTTCTAACAAAAGTATAAAAAATAAGCCACAAATTAGCTAACATCGCAAATCGTAAAATCCATCATTACTGTAATTTTAGAATCACTCACAAATGGCTAATTTTAATATTCTTATCGTAGAAGATAACCTCGCTTTTGCTGTTAGTTTAGAAAGAAATCTGGTAGAGTGGGGGCATCACATAATCGGTAATACGGATAGTGGCGAGGAAGCCTTGACTATCATAGAAGCTGAAACGCCTGATGTCATTTTGATGGATATCAACATCAACGGCAGTATAAGTGGCATTGAATTGGCCAACATGGTTAGCGATAAAAACATTTCCATTATCTACATGACGGGCTTGAGGGATGAAGACACTTTTGAAGCAGCAAAGGCGGGCAGAGGTATTAGCTATTTGGTGAAGCCATTTGATATGATTTCCTTGCGAGGTGTTTTGACTTTTTCACCTGAACTCAATTCGAGAGAAGCAAGTGTACCTCAAAAAACAGCAGCATCTTCTATTTTGTTGAGAAAAGGAAAAAAACTAATTCCAGTCAACGTCAGTAAGATTGATTGGATAGAATCGGATGGTAATTATCTGGATATTTTTGTAGGCGATGACCGCTATACAATGCGCAAATCTCTGAAAGCAATTTTGGAATCACTGTCTTCTGATGATTTTATTAAAATACACAAGCAATATATTGTCAGAATTACTGCAATTGAAGAAGTTTTTCTATCTGATAACAAAGTGAAGGTTAGAGATACTTTTTTGCCAATTGGACGGAAGTATAAATCTGAGCTTTTAGATAAATTGGATGATTTTGATTAGTGGTTTTTATATGCATAATTCTGTTGTTTATCACAAAAATATATTCTAAATACTACGCAAAGGAGTCACAAGATTTATTTATATTTAAATTAAAAATATTTATAAATAGTTGTTTTAAAGCGATTTGAAATTTCAAAAAAAATAAAAAGAGGTCTTTGTGATAAAAATGCAAGTCATGATTGCCAAAAAAAATGCTTTACAAAACATCGAGACTACTCTATATTTGTCCTACCAGACAGAAACAAGAACATCGGCTAATGTAAAATTGTCCAAGCTGCAAAGTAACTACCTCCTACATAATTTATTAAATCAGTCAGCCTGAGCAAAAAAGTATCAACTTTAGACATTATCATTTTATCGCCATTAAGAAAAATTATAAAACAAGGATAAACACCTACTTAGTATTTTAGTATTATTGCCAGCTTTAGAGTACTTGAAAGATGAAATAATTTCTATTGAGGAAAGGTTTTAATCCTTTCTTTTAAAAAGTGCTGTGAGCCAGTTATTTATCATGCTAAATAGTTTGAATCGCAAATAGAGTTACAACACATAAAAAGGTTTAAGGAAAAAAATCGCAAAAAAAAAGGAAGCCCGCTCTGTGGAAAGAATGAGGACTTCCGGTGGCAAAGCATTGTTTGATTTACCAATAAAGTGTATTGGCAAAAATCATTCCTATCTCCACCTGAGCTAACTTTTCCCTTTCTTTTAATATAAAAATTGACTATTTTACTTGAATGAATTATTATTATTTATCCTGTAGGGTATAGCTGCACAAAAGGACAAAACCTCCCACTTTAATTTAGATATTTCATTG
>CAYUNA010000097.1:0-10902 GCA_964445895.1 uncultured Saprospiraceae bacterium
CAAAACGTAAAGAAAGTTTTTACACACTGTACTCAATGAACTTGATGCTGCAAAATTTAAACAACTAATTCAACCATTCAACTAAATTTAATAAATTTGCGTTTTAAGGGAACAGGAAAATAATAACCTATCCATTTGACAGGGTTATTTTCCGTTTAAGAAACTTAAAAAAATGCTCAAATAACCAGTTGTGTTTGCTTTTTTAAATTCCTTAAATCTTGTCACTTCGACTGAAGTGGAGAAGAAAAAGTATCCACTGCAAAATTGGGTAGTTTATTAGTTTCCTGCTCCCTAAATTTTATAAAAAACAAAATCTAACTTAAAATGAAACATTTTTCAGCATTAAAACACATTTTATTAGTTTCAGTTACCTTATTTTTATTCGCTTGTAACAGTCAAAATACTGCTCCTGCACCCGTTGCTGGTACAGCTGATTTTGCTGGTTTTGAGATGACGCCAATTGCGGGAAGCAATATGCAAAAAGCAGTTAAAAAGAATCCTGACGGTAAAATTTTGGAAGAAGGATTTGTGGAGAATGGTCAAAAAACAGGGCAATGGACAGTTTATAATGATGACAATAACTTGCCGAAATCCATTGCTACCTATTCAAACGGTCTGTACAATGGGACGCTGATTGAATTCAATAAAAGAGGGCAAATTGAGAAAATGATTAGCTATTTGAATAACGAACTGCATGGGATGTATGGCGTTTATAAATTTGGACGAACAGTAGAAACGGTCAATTACAATATGGGTAAAATGGATGGCGTTTATCGTAAATATTTTAACAACAAAGATGATATTCAGCAAGAAATTACCTATAAAAATGGCGTTTTGGATGGGTCGTATCGTTACTATAATGAGGAAGGGAAGGTCGTGTTAGAGTATGATTATAAAAATGGCGAAAAAGTTGGCGGAGGAGAGATTCAATAAAGAAGAATAGAGGTTTTGCATTTGATTTATTTGACAACTGTAAAACATTGATAATCATTAAAAACGGCAGAAGGTATTTATTGAATATCTTTTGCCGTTTTTTTATTTTAATAATTTGAAAATCAGGGCATTATACGATTTTTTTAATTGAAAAAGTATGGGTTAGTCAATGCTTGACTAAAAATGGATTTTATATATCAAGTATAATTTGAATTTATCTTAAAAACACGAAAATATTTTGCCATTTGAAAATAAATTCATTCCTTTACTACTGAACAAAACATAAAGAGAACAAACACAGAATTTAGGGTACACTATGAGAAACAGTCAATCTCCGTCTATTTATTCAATTTATCAGAATGCGCTGCCATATTATTTGGATAGGGTAGATGCATGCCTATTGGAAGAATCGGGTGAGCAATTTGCAGAAGAATGGGTAGAAAAATTATTGAAAGGACGATTAGAAATACAAGTCAATGCGGGCAGCCAGTCAGCCGAAAATCTTCGGCATTTATATTTTGAATCCAAAAATTTAGAGCGTACACGCGGACCAAAAACCTTCGGTTTTGGCTATCCTTTCTTTGTGGATACCCACGAAAGTGAGTTGATGATTGCGCCTATATTTATTTGGCATTTGACAATAGAACCGAGCCAAAATCGAGTTAATTCATGGATTATTCGGCACGATGATAGCCATCCGGTTTTGCCTAACTACAAGCTAATCAGGCATTTACAAAAAAATTATGATGTAGAGATTTTGGAGCATTTCGAGAATTTGGCGATGCTCAAAAAAATCAACAAAGGTACGTTGTCCAAGACATTAGAACAGTTGGCTGAGCGTACAGGCGTGAAAAATAATAGGATATCGACAGGCATTAGTGTCTGCCCCCGTATTGATGAAATTGGCGCGTTGGCAAGTGATGGCAATATTAATTGGTCGGGTGTTTTTTCACTTTTTCCACCGCAATCAGTTCATGCTACAGAATCTGAATCAAAGCCTGAAGAGGCTTTTTCTCCTGACTCTAAACCAATGGAAGAAGGTGTCGGAATGTTTCATTATTTGCCAAGTGACCCATATCAGGCGAGTGTGATGGAAATGGCATATCGGGAAAAAATTACGGTAGTAGAAGGTGAATCTACTTCTGGAAAAACACAGGCAATCGCTAATTTACTGATAAACGGTTTACTGAATGGGCAAAAATGTCTGGTTGTTTCTGAACGAGTCCCTTCTTTGGTGAAAGCACAGGCAATGCTGGCTGCTACAGGCATCAATCAGTTCAACTTTTTGCTGAAGGATGCACAATATGATAAGGCGATAATTCTGGAAATGTTGCGGGTATCGGCGACTGGGGCAACGCGGTTGATTCATCACAATGAGAGTGATTTTCAAGTGAAATGGAATCAATATTTGCGAACCAAAAGTCAGTTGGATGAACACTACCAAGCAGTGCAACGGAAGGTATTTGGAGATTATAATTGGACGGAAACGGTAGGGTTGTTTTTAGCCAGTAATCGAGAAGAGGGTAAGGAATTGTTGAGTTCTCAATTGAATACTTATGAGTTTGAATTCAATTATACGGAGTTTGAAAAATTAAAAGCAGGGATTCAGCAAATTCAGCCAATATTTAAACAAATAAATACGCTTAAACATCCACTTTCCGATTTAAATAATGGCATTTTTACTCAAAAAAGTAAAGAGGAAGGACTGACGTTTATAAAAACGCAACTTAAATCTTTTGAAACCAAAGCGGGCAATTTGCACCATCGCTTTATTACTAAAACAGACCGATATGCGGCTCGATTGCGCGCACATTATGAAAGGCAATATGAAAAATTAAATAGCCAAATGTTGGATTTGCAAGAAAAAATTGCAATCAACATTGATGTCTATGGTGATGATTTTAAAAAGTCGACAGGTAGTTCTTTTAACTTTTTAAATTTGTCAGGTAAGAAGAAAAAACTAAATCAGGCGAAAGAAGAAGTAGCTGCGATTTATCAAAAACTGCAACGGTCGTTTGAAGAAAAGCAATTGTTTGAATTTGAATTTTTGCCTGCGTATGATGGAAAACATATACCAAATGTTCGGCACAATTTGCATCAATACGGCATAGCGCTGAAGGATTGGAGAAGCCACATTAATGCCAATTCGCAAGAAGAAATCATGCGTCTGAATAGTAAAACAGTACATCCAAATCTTGCTTCAGGCGAACAAATTGAAGAGTTAGAGAAGGATTTAGATGCTTTACTGGTTGAATTTAATGAAGCAGGACTGTATCAGAAGCAGTTTAAAAACAATACGCTTACCATTCCACAGCGACAGAAGTATTTAGAAAATATCATTGAGGAGTTAGAAAATACCCAGCATAATTTAAGAGATTATTACCTGTTTCATCAGTGGCAATTTGCATGGTTGGGACTTTCTCCGTTGAATCAAAAAATCGTGCGGGCATTGGCTAAGGTCAAACCGACGAATTGGTTGGCGGCATTTGAAAGTTGGTATTTGAATAACATTTTGAGTAATGCGGAAGTTGATAATTTGCCAACGAGTGAAGCGGGAGTAAATACATTCGCTAAAAATCACCACAATGTCAAGCCGTTGGTTATCAACAAGATACGTACAATTTGGCAAGCGAAGCAAAATGAAGCATTGAAGGAATTGAAGCGCAAAAACAAAAAAGCGTACAACCTGATTTTTGATAAAAGCAATATTCAAAAGACGAAAGATAAGCACTTGGCACATTTGATGAGAGATGGTGTGGATGCGATGTCAGCGATTTTTCCAGTCATATTTACTACACCGCATAATGCGACCCACGTTTTACCACAAATTAAAGACTATTATGACTTAGTTATTTTTGACGAAGCCAATCGGTTTTCGGTAGAGACGGCGAATGCATTTTCCATGCTTGGTAAACGGAAAATTATTGTCGGCAGTAATGACACGTTTGGAAATGAAACCAGCTTATTACAATATGCCAAGGAAAATAACGTGCCTTCAGTCCAATTGAAAAACCATTATCCAAAACGAAAAAAACAAAGTCAAATCTATCTGAAAGACCCATTTCAAAAATTCGATGTAGAGAATTTAGAAGGACGTTTTGATGAAAAGAATGGCACAAATGATGTAGAAGCACAGCATATTATTCGCTTATTGAATACTATCGAACGGACGCCGCAACGCGTTTTTCCAGCCGTTGGGATTATCTGTTTTACGATTGAACAGCGAGATTTGATTTCAGCTTATTTGTTGAAAATAAAGCAGCAAAATGCCAATGGAGCAGATAAAATCAGGCAACTGGAACGTAACGGCATGGGCGTTTTTCATATAGATGAGTTGTATGGTCAGCACTTTGACGTATTGATGGTTTCTTTAAGTATTGGTGGCGTGAATGTGAGAGGACAATTGACGCGTAAAGTGATGTTTTTCAACTCTCCCGAAGGCATTAGCCACATCAAATTATTGCTACACAAAGCACCCGAAACAACTTACCTGGTTCATAGTATTACCGAAGAATATTTAAAGCGATTTTTAGAAAATCCAGCGGATGAAGGGACTTATTTATTAGCAAATTTGCTACAATTGGCGACCTATTCGGAAGCAGGAAATGAAGAAGGGCAAGCGGCGGTTTTGAAAATAATCAATGAGGGTAAAGAACGAGCAATTGGTACACCGATTTTTGCTGCTGAAGTTAAACGCGCGCTGCGGCCCTATTTGGACACTGGACGAATGGGCGAGAGTATCCCGCTGGGGAAAATTTCTTTACCATTGACGGTTCGACCCAATTATGAGAATGGAACGCCGTTGGTCATCCACCCTGATGGATTTTTTGCCAATGCCGCATATTCTTCCTACTATTGGGAGTATCAACAGCGAGAATTGGTGAAAAAATTTGACTTTAATTATGTGCCTATTTGGTCGGTGAAATGGTGGAAAAATAATGAACAGCAAGCTCGTCAGTTGGCAAGTCTGATTCTTAAAAAAGACCGAAGAATTGCCGCCAAAGCCAATTCACCCGAAGAAGATGAAGTTGAAGAAGAGTCAGGAACAATTGAAGAAATTAGCAAAGGAGTGATTCGGAAATAAGGAACTTGTGATAATCTTTTATCGATGGAGCCATCTAAATCTGCTCTAACAACCAATCTTTATCTGCAACGCCTTTAGTCGCTTCAATTTCCTTTTTTAAAGCAGCTCGTGCATCTTTTTCAAATTGACCTAAAGACAGAAGGCGAGAGACAAATTTCAGCAAGTTTAGATTGTTATCTCGGTAATAGCCACCTAATTCTTTATGGCGATAAATGAAGTTTTTGAAACTGACCAACAGGGATTCCAGAGATTCTAATTCTCCTTTTTCAAAATATATTTTTAATAACATTCGACGGGAATTCATATTCCAGTGAACATCAGAAAACTCCACTTTTTGAAGTAAATCCATGGCTTGGTCGTAATCTGGTTTTCTAAAATAATAAAGGGCTAAATTATAATGAAAAGAACTCTCGCGATGCTTCTTTTCAATGCGTGGTTTGTATTCATAAATAAAATTATGAACCCAATCAAACTCTTTCAATACCAAGCCTGAAAGAACGATATTGTGATAAGTAAAACGTGAAAAATAGCCATTTTCTGTAAAAACCTCTTTTTGTAAGCCATTTTTATACAATTCAAACGCAGTTTTGATGAAATCAGACTTGCCCTTGTTAAATTGTCCTATGCAATAATTAATGGCAGCGACGTAAATATCCTTCAATTCGGCTGAAGAAAACTCGGCATAATGAATATCCATTAGCGACGTCAATTCCCCAAAATAATGCGAGGTATCTTCCGAAGTCAATGATTTGTAGCAGTGATAATATACATTGACTGCGGGAACATCAGCGTAATCATTTTGCTCGATATGGTGAAGGATTTCAGGTAAAAAATCTTCTCGAAACTCTATCTTAGACATTCGTTTATGCGCCAAAGCCGCACAACTTAACCACAGCTTGTTGGCTAAAAAATAGTTGGTGAACTCATCAGATAAAGTCTGAAAATTCATTTCTCCACCTCTACTAACCGATTGGTTGAAGACGTATTTTTCAAAATTTAGTTTATAAGAGAAGTAGTGATAATCCGCATTCCTGTAAGGCTGCTTTCGCAAATCCTTTTCCGTATTTTTTATCTCTTTCTCAAAAATTCGGGTAACTTTCTTTTTCTGCAACGCTCGATTCAAATAGACCTGCGCATGTTGTGGTTGGCTGTAGAGTTCCTGGTGAACTAAAAACGATTTCATAACTCCAAAAAGAAACGACATGGCATAATCCATTTCTTTATCGTTATAGGCACATTTTGGAAAAATAGAGGAATAAACAAAGGATTTTTCAATAGAAGAATCCCGTTTAAATGGGAAATTTTGGTATAAATAATTATACAATAGTTTCACATCTTCTCGCTGATTAAAGACCGGGGACTGAACAAATTTTCCGAGTTCTCGCTGTTCTTTCCTAGTAAAACTACTGAATAATTCGATTAATCTACTTTTTTTCATTTCAACTACAAATTGTTATTGATTGGGAGGTAGAACACCAAAGGTAGTGATTATCAGTGAGTTAAGTGGTTTTTTACTGAAATTTATTTTGGAAAATTGAAAAAAATGTCATTGTATCCTTCTCTATAAGTTCTCACCTTTGTCTTATCAGAGCGATTAGGGCTAATTTTAACTACCCAATTTAGGAACGATGAACTTATAAATTGGAGCGTTAAATGAAGTTACTAAACTGTAACAAAAGTTTTCTTGAATTTTCTCAAAGGGAGTTTAAGAGATAAAAAACGTCTGAAAAAATGCTTTTTATCCCTCAAAAACCCCACCCGCGTTGCTGCACGCAACGCGCACTATTTTTCATTGAATGAGGAATTTACTACACACTTTTTATTTAAAAAATATGAACACAAACGCGATTTCTGTTTGCTCAAAACAAACTGCTGAATGCTTCAGGAGGAATGCGTTTTGTCTGTGTATTTTATTTTTCTTTTCGATTACTTCTTTTGCTCAGGGTTGGTATAAATCTATAGATTTGGCATCTAATGATTTTGGTGAAATGACGATTCAAACGCCTGACGGTGGCTACTTTACTGTCGGACATTTCGGGGATGGAGCAAGTGCAATTGAGGATGGTTTTTTAATAAAACTGGATGCAGATGGAGACCAACAATGGATGAAATCCTACGGTGGAGATGAATATGATGAATTGAACCACATCATTCCTACGAGTGATGGAAATTATGTGCTTTTTGGAGTGACTTTTAATCCAAATGATGGCGGCTTTAATTTTTATTTAATTAAAGTCAATCAACTCGGAGAAACCCTTTGGGAAAAAACTTATGGTACTCCAGCATTTGAAAAAGGCATCAAAATTATTCAAACCAACGACGATGGGTATGCTATGATTGGCTTTCAGGATTCTCCTGACCCGAGTGGCTTGAATCACAATTTTTACATAGTCAAGGCTGATGAAAATGGAGAAGAATTATGGTCTACAACTTACGGTGGAGAAGAACTGGAAGACGGTTATGACTTAATTGAACTGGCGGATGGTAGCCTTGTTTTTGTAGGAGCTACGGGGAGTTTTGGTGCTGGCGACACTGATTTTTTAGCGGTAAAATATAGCGCGACAGGTGTTTTTGATTGGATGAAAACGTATGGTGGTGCTGGTGAAGAAATTGCCTTTACCGTGAAAGCAGCACCAACAGGAGGTTTGTACCTTGGAGGAATTACCAATAGTTTTGGAGCGGGTGATTATGATATTTATTTAGTGGAGACTGACGCCGATGGCAATGAAGTGAATTCCAATACTTATGGTGGTATAGTAGGCGAGTGGGGGACGCAAATCGTTGTTTTGGACGATGGGATTTTATTGGGAGGAAGTACCTGGAGTTTTGGTAGTGTGACGCACGATATTTACTTACTGAAGCTGAACTTTGATGGCTCAATTATTTGGTCTACTATTTTGGGAGACGATTGGACCGATACAATTAATGGAATTGCCATAAATGAAAAAGGAGAGATTTTAATTTCTGGAATTGAACAACTTTTTCCACAAAATATTTCCAATGCGTTTTTAATAAAAGCGAGTCCAGAAGGAGAGATTTTGACGAATCACATCCAAGGGAAAGTGTTTTATGACATTGACGAAAGTTGCGATTTTCAAAATGGTGAAAAAGAATTTGACCGTTGGATAGTGAAAGCAGAAGGGAATAAAACCTATTACGACATCACCGATGAAAATGGATTTTACGACCTGCGTACAGATACGGGAACATATGTTTTGACGCTCGTTACACCGAATGATTATTGGGTGCCTTGTGACAACGAAATTTTAGTAACGTCAATGGTTTTGTATGACACCACGACGATAGACTTTGCAAATCAAATCGATGAAACTTGTCCTTATTTAGAAGTTGATATTTCCACTAATTTTTTAATTCCTTGTGAATCAAGTGTCTATCATGTGAATTATTGCAATTATGGAAAAGAGGCAACGGTTGGCGAAGTGAATTTACAACTTGATGAATGGCTTATTTTTGAATCTTCGACCATTACGCCAAGCTCTATAAACGGTAATAATTATGTGTTTTCAGTGCCTTCGATTGCCCCGGGTGAGTGTGGAAAATTTGAATTAACCGTTCAATTAGATTGTGATGTTTTGGTTGGAAAAACTCATGCGATTCAGGCGGAAATTTCTCCAAATGAAATCTGTGCGCCAATGACTGGAGACGGTGCGAGTATTTCTATGAGAGGAAACTGTGTGCAAGATTCGACGGTTATCATCCTTAAAAATAATGGGGATGATATGGATGACCCACAGCCGTTAATTATCATTGAAGAACAAATTATTGCACGTGTGGAACAGTTTCAATTAATGGCAGGCGATAGTCTTATTGTAGTGACTTATCCTGAAGGTAAAACCGTTTTTGTGGAAGCCAAACAGACTGAAGGACATCTGGGTAGGAGTTTTCCAAGTGTCGCCATAGAAGGCTGTGGCGCAGGTGGAGGAGTAGAAAGCTTGGGTTTTGTTACGCAATATCCAGAAGATGATGCCGATTTTTTCCGGTCCATTGATGCGCAAGAATCGGCTATGAATTTTAATCCCCAAACCCGAACCTACCCTAAAGGTGTGGGCGTTCAATCTTTTATTCAACCAAATCGAGATATTGAATATCACGTTTTATTTCAAAATACAACCCAAGATACCCTCACGCATTTAGCAATCAGAGACACGCTTTCTACCTTTTTGGATTGGACTACTTTGCGCCCAGGTGCGAGTAGCCATCCTTACGAGGTTGATTTTTCTAACGAGGGTATTTTAAAATTTTCTTTTGACGATTTGAATTTGCCAGCTAACGCTTTTGGTTTTGTAAAATTTAGATTGAGTCAAAAAAATAACAATCCAGTTGAAAGTATGGTGACCAACGAACCCGAAGTATCACTGGATTTTTCTACCCCAAACCCTACCAATGCCGTTGCCCAAACGGTACAAAATGAGTTTATGTTTGACATTTTTAATGTCGACTTATGCTGGAGTGAGACCTTTGGCGGCATCTCCTATGAAGGAGATGCTGTTCTTTTTTCGCCTGTCGCCTACGATTCTGCGGAAGTACTCACGACCACTTATATAGATGTACATCCGGTGTATGATATTGAAGCGGATACGGCAATTGTTGCTGGCGGTACGTTTCAAAATATCGCTGTTTTCTCGGATACGACGGTTATTCAAGAATTGACGACCTGGATGAATTGTGATAGTACCATTACGACGAATATCTCGGTTTTTACAAGTACGGATAGTCCTGATTTGGCGGTGAAAAACTTATCGGTTTTTCCAAATCCAGCACGTGACTTTTTATTTTTAGCTTATGAGTTAAAAACGACTGAAGTAGTCGAGTGGACGATTTATAATAATTTAGGTCAGTCCATTTTAAATCAAAAATTAGCGCCTACCATCGGAAACATTACTACAAAAATAGACATTAGTGCCTTGACTGACGGAGTTTATTATCTGAGAATGAATATGAAGGAAGGAGGTATTGGACGGCATTTTCTGGTAAAGAAGAGTGGGAATTAATTACTACGCGGCACGCACTTAAGTTGCATTATATTTGTCAGCTATTGAGGATTTGAACCACCAGACTTTATGAACAATTGTGTTTTTTATTCAAAATCAACTCTTTTCCGCAAGGAATCTTTTTGTCGTTCCTTAATATAAACCTCGTATTTTTCCTTATCAAAACGATATAAAGTCGCTGGTCGATGTGATACATTTTCCTGTTTTCCTACATTTTCTAAAATATCCATATTAATAATTCGGGTTCTAAAATTTCGCTTATTTAGTTCTTGGTCGAGTATGGTTTCGTATAATTTTTGTAGCTGTGGTAAAGTGAATTTTTCGGGCAATAGTTCAAAACCAACGGGTTGATACCGCATTTTAGATCGTAGTCGATTGATGGCCATTGACAAAATCTCCTCATGATCAAACGCCAACTCAGGTAATTGATTGATTTCAAACCATTCTACATTTCGGGTATCTGCTTTAGCTTCAGCAGGGTGTTCGAGAAGGTTTACAAGGGCATAGTAAGCGACCGTTACGAAACGTCCGCGCGGGTCTCGTCCCAATTTTCCAAACGTGAATAATTGTTCCATAAAGACATCGCGAACTCCGGTTTCTTCTTCCAAAACGCGTAAGGCAGACTTTCGCAATGCTTCTTTTTCATAAACTGGGCCACCAGGCAATGCCCACATATCTTTATGAGGTTGCGTCCCGCGTTGGATTAGTAAAACCTTGAGCTTATGGCTTTCATCTAATCCAAAAATAATGCAATCGGTGGTTAGTCCGACTTGATCTTTATTCATTTTATAATTAGTTGTATTCAGGTGGTTAAGGAACGCGAATTAAATAAACTTTGGTTCTTGAAGGTTATTTAGTTCGCGTTCCTAAGTA
>CAYUNA010000098.1:0-6661 GCA_964445895.1 uncultured Saprospiraceae bacterium
GGGTGCTCACGGCCAGATAACGGCTAAAGTACAGCATTACATTTGACACACCGCCAAAAATCTTTAGCGATGCATTAATTAGAATGCTCTGCTATAGCCAATTTCAGTCCGTCCGCACCGCGATGGGACTAATAATAACCAAAGAGCAAGCAGCATTGCTTCCTAAACCAGATTTTTATCTATGCAATCCATCCTAATCAAAAACATCAAAGAACTCGTCGGCGTAGAAACGACCATCCGAACGACTCCGCTTCGTGGCAAAGAAATGGCAAATTTAAATACTATTTCTAATGCCTTTCTATTAATTGAAAATGGACGTTTTGCTAATTTTGGAAAGATGGAAAACTGTCCCGACCGTGCCGATAAAATCATTGACGCGACTGGTAAAATGATTTTTCCAACTTGGTGTGATTCCCACACGCATTTGGTATTTGCAGGCAGTCGGGAAGGAGAGTTTGAGGATCGAATTAATGGTTTGTCTTACCAGGAAATTGCGCAACGAGGTGGCGGCATTTTAAACTCTGCCCAACGCTTGCAAGGTACATCAGAAGATGAATTATTTGAAGCAGCATGGAATCGACTGGAAGAAGTGAAAGGTTATGGAACGGGCGCCATTGAAATCAAAAGCGGCTACGGCTTAACGGTCGAAAGTGAATTGAAAATGCTGCGTGTCATTCGTCGGTTGAAGAATAAAACGAAAATGCCAATTAAGGCGACTTTCCTGGGAGCACACGCTTTGCCATTATCATACAAAGAGAACAGAGAAGCCTATATTCAGCTGATTATCAAAGAAATGTTACCGAATATTGCCGCTGAAGGTCTGGCAGATTATATTGATGTTTTTTGTGAAAAAGTAGCATTTTCTGTTGAAGAAACGGAGCGAATCATGGATGCAGGCGCAAAGTATGGTTTGAAACCAAAAATCCATACCAACCAATTTTATTGTCTGGGTGGAATTGAAGCAAGTGTAGCACATGGAGCAGTTTCTGTTGACCACTTAGAAGTGGTGAATGACGAAGAAATTGCTTGTTTGCAAAAGGCTGACACCATCGCAACGCTACTGCCTTCCGCACCATTTTTTATCAATGACCATTATCCGCCAGCGCGAAAATTATTGGCAGCGAATCTTCCCGTTGCCTTAGCAACTGATTTTAATCCAGGGTCAACGCCTTCAGGTCGGATGCCATTTGTGTTATCTCTGGCTTGTATTAAAATGAAAATGACACCCGCCGAAGCCATTAATGCTGCTACTTTTAACGGAGCTTGCGCTTTGGAATTACAAAAAGATTATGGCAGTATTGCTAAAGGAAAGGTTGCCAATTTTTTCCTTACTCAACCAATGCCGTCTATCGCTTATTTGCCTTATTCTTTCGGTAGTAATTTAATCGACAAAGTCTTCATTCATTGATTATAAGTAAATTCTTTTATTCGTGTAATTTCAGTCCTAAAATTTCACGAATAAATATGTCCAGGTACTCAATCCAATCAATCGCATAAATCAGACAATTGTGTTAATTAAAAAGGGGTACACTTTTTGACATTTATTCAATTAATTTGTTTTGGGTACGGGGAAAATCTTATTTTTGTCCTACTTAAAACCCACATTTTTAGAACTCCGACAACATACAACTCTGTCGGCCGTTTTTCTTTAATCAAAATTTCGTTGTTTTTTAACAAGAATTTGCGATTGTTCTCGTTTATTCATCGAGAATAAAAGCGTATTTTTGCCCTCCCAAATTTTTGCGGGGAAATATTATTTTATTTGAATGGTAAAATAAAGGTGACTTTTTACTTATATTTTGTCAAATTCATTAAAAGAAGTCAAACATTAGAACATGTTTAAAAAAAGGTTTTCATGATAGAAAACAGTTAAACAGGTTCTCACTCATAAAATATATAAAATGGTTTCACGGATAATCCCATTAGCGTTGCTGCTTTTGACAAGCATTTTGGGAAACGCACAGACTCCTCAAAGTATTCAGTTTCAACAATCGACAAGTACCCATAACGGCGATATGCCCGAAATGGCGTGCGCTGATCAATTTGCAGGTACAATTTCATTTGGTAGTTTTTCTGGAAGTAGCAACGATAATCAAATTAACGGGATGCTGGATACACTTTATTTTTGTTTAGGTGACCAGATAGACATTATAGGTAATGGTGATGCCGATTTGACGGGCGATCCTAATACAAATACAACTCCTGGTGTCACTTATGGGTTTTACGAATGCCCACCGACGATATCTGGTCCGGATTTGACGACGATTTTGACGGATCCCTGTATTCTGGACGACCCGATGCCAGCGAATGGTATTTTTATCACGTTGGGTGGTGCACCAAATGGAGACGTTACTTTCTTCAATGATGGCGGCATTCAAACGTTTTTTGACAATGTAAATAGTGACCCTATTCTCATCTGGTATGCACCTCTAACAATTGATGATTTTGGAGATAAGGAATTTGAAAGCATTGTACCAATGACTCCCCCTTTCGGACCATGTACGAATGCTAATGTTGACGAAGCTTTTGCGGTTGTGTATTTGAATGAAATCATAGCTTCCAATCAAAGTACCATGTCAAGTACAGGTGGTTGCGTCGGTAGTTTTGATATTGAGGGTGGTTTGCCAGAATTCGATGGCTCTGACTATGATATTACCATTCAATTGGTAACTGACCCAACCGTTACTGGAACTTTGATGGCTCCAGGTGGTGTGACGCATGGTGATATGGTCAATTTTACTGTGCCAGAACCAGGCATTTATAGTGTTACTATTTTCGATGATAAAGCATGTCCTGAGATGTTCTTGATGGACTTTAGTGCGTGTCAGATTTTGGAAATGGAAATTGGTACAGCCACTGTTGCAGCGGGAGGTAATGTTTGTGTAGACGTGACAGTGACCAGTGGTTTTTCAAATATTATTGCTTTAGGTTGGTCTTTTAGTTTTGATGAAACGATTTTTGATTTTACAGGAGCGACTAATTTTAATCCAAACTTAGGTGGGTTGAATGGTTCAACCATAAATGAACCAGGGAGTAATCCAGGGTCGTTGATTTTTGCCTGGAATAGTTTTTCTGGAGAAGACTTAGCAGATGGCGTGCTTTTATATCAATTGTGCTTTGATGCAATTGGCACACCAGGAAATTGTTCTGCGATTGAATTTACTAATGACCCTTTCCCTTCTCCTAACTCAATTGAGGTTGGAATTGATGATACGCCAAACCCTACACAAATTGGTTTTGACGGTGTCAATGGTCAAATTTGTATTGATGGGGCAACGATTGGGTTAGTTTTTATGCAAACGCCAGCTAGTTGTCCAGGGGAAGCAGATGGAGATTTTACGGTAGGCATTAATGGCGGAACGGCTCCTTATGATTTGACATGGCAAGCAGTTGGCGGAGGACCAACTCAAGGGCCCGTTACTGAAAATGGTAATACGTTCACTACGCCAATGAATCAATCACCTGGCTGTTATTCTGTAACGGTGACCGATGGAAATAGCGCAGTAGTTGATACGGTTTGTGTAGAAGCACCAGCGGGAATTACTATTTTAATGAATGAAAATCCGCCGATGTGTAATGGCGAGAATGGAACGATAACGGCACAAATAGTCGATTTGACAGATACAACGATTGTGACAGATTTGACAAACTATGCTTTCATGTGGTCAAATGGTAGTATGGATCCTGATTCTGGACCAATTCCAGTGGGTATCTATTCTGTAACTGTTACGCAGCCCAATGGTTGTACGGAAGCGAATAGTACTGCTTTGTCTCAACCTGCGCCATTTGATGTGGATGTAAATATTACGTCGGCGTCATGTTCTGGAATTGACGATGGAGCGATTTCTATCACTGTTGCAGGGGCGACACCTGATATGAACAATGATTATATTATCAATTGGCCGACGATTGGTGGTGGCTTGACTTTTATGAATAATGTTTCAAATGTTTCTGGTTTAGAACCCGCTAACTACCCGTTAAATATCACAGATGATAACGGGTGTATGTTTACCGATACAATTACAGTGGATGCGATTAAGACCCTATCTGTGAATGCGGTGGTGCAAGACGTACTTTGTAATGGAACAAATACGGGAAGTATTTTCGCAGTTGGAACAACGCTTGGCGGTGCTGCAGATATACCTTATAATTTTCAATGGTTTGGCAATCCACCACCACCTGCACCAATCAATACAGATACAACAACAACATTAACTGGTTTGGGAGTTGGTCTAACGGGTGTTGGTATTTACAATTTAACAATGACGGATGCTGCTGGTTGTCAAATTGATACTACTTTTGAAATCAATGAACCTGAATTATTAGATGCCACACTTTTAGCATTTACTCCTGAAACGTGTAATGTTGGAAACGACGGAACAGCAACGGTAGGTGTGACAGGCGGTACTTTTCCTTATAGTTACGATTGGGGATCAGGCATCCCGAATGATTCTATTGTTGATAATCTGGCGTCAGGTATGTATACCGTGACAGTTACCGATTTTAATTTATGTATGGATACGGTACAGGTGACGATTACCCAGCCTGTGCCTCCAGTGGTGACAATGTTTGAAGATGATATGATAAGTTGTCCTGGAAGTAACGATGGAGAGTTGACTGTAGTTGTTGATAACCCAGGTAATATTGTAAGTTATGATTGGATGCCAAATGTTGGGAATACTGAAACCGTAACAGGACTTGGTGCTGGTGAATATATTGTAACGATTACGGCAAATGATGGTTGTGTGACGATTGATACAGCTGAAGTAATTGCGCCAGAAATGATTGTTTTAGATAGTATTGTGACGATGCCTCCTGTTTGTCCGGATGCTGGTGGTGGTCAAATTTCTTTGTTTGTAAGTGGTGGAACTGCGCCGTATTTCTTCGACTGGCCAACTGAATTAGATATTTTTGACGGGGTTGGAAATGCAACTGCAAGTGGTCCTCCAGTAGAAGCGGGTACTTATGTATTTACAATTTTGGATGCTAATCTATGTCCAGGAATAACAGACTCTGTAACCTTAGAAGACCCACCAACTATCGTAGCTGACTTCAGCGCTATTGATTCCGTTAGTTGTTTTAATGCGGGCGGATTTTGTGACGGAGGTGCTACAGCGACAGCAATGTATTCGGATGGAAGTACAGGCATTTTTAATTTCACGTGGTCTTCAGGTGAAGCAGATAATGGTGTGACGATGAGTACTGCCAGCCAACTATGTCGTGGTGACCAGCCTGTTACTATTTCAGATGGGACGTGTTTTGTGATTGATACAGTCTTCATTCCATCGCCTGATTCTTTACGTATTGGTTCTATTGTAAAAGATAATGTGAGTTGTACTGGGGACACAGACGGTAGCATCACGCTACAAGCTGCGGGAGGTACACCACCATATACTTACTCCTGGAGTACGAATGAAACTGGGCCGACCATTTCAAATTTAGCACCAGGTATTTATATTGCGGTGATTGATGATGCGAATGGTTGTTCGTTTACTGTTTCCACAGAAATAGAAGAACCAGACCCGTTTATTTTATTGCAAGCCGATATTCAAGACATTAGTTGTAATGGTTTTGACAATGGTAGTTATACTGTGACATTCCAGGGCGGAACTGTTTTGATGGGAACGCCAACCTATACTTGGTCAAATGGTATAGCACCAGCAACGTCAAGCATTGCTCAAAATCTTGCGGCGGGCACTTATTCTGTCACAGGAACGGATGATAAAGGTTGTCAAGCAGATATTAGTTTTGACATTACGGAGCCTGCACCAATTGGTTTCAATATTGCGGATATTCCGCCGATTAATTGTTTTAATGAGTCAACGTTCATTACGGTAGACTCAGCGTTTGGTGGTTCAAATACAGTTTTTGCGTTTGAAGTAGATAATTTTGGCGAAAGCCCGTTAGGTACATTGTACCCGATTTTTGCGGGCGAACATACCATTACAGTTTATGACAATGGGGTGGCTGATGGCTGTTTTGTCGATACGATGATTACAGTTACCGAACCTGCACCGATTTCAATTAACTTGCCTGCAATGGTTGAAATTGAGTTGGGAGATACGTTATTCCAAATGAATCCAGCAATTTCTGCAACCACACAAATTGACTCATTTTTATGGTCACCGACAACTGGTTTATTATGTCCAAATGATACCTTTATGTTAGTCAATTGCCCAAATCCAACGGTCAATATCTTTGAGTCAATGACTTATTCTTTGACGATTATTGATGAAAATGGTTGTGAAGCTTCTGATGAAATTTTCATTGAAGTAGATGCCAATCGTAACGTTTTTATTCCAAATATCTTCTCTCCGAATGATGATGGACGAAACGATATTTTCCGGGTCTACACGGGCTTAGGTGTCGCAAGTATTAATTATTTCCGTGTTTTCAATCGCTGGGGTTCTCCAATTTATGATATGAGAGATATTGCTCCTTCACCTGATGGTACTGTCGGCTGGGACGGTCGATTTAACGGTGAACGTTTGAATCCTGATGTGTATGTTTACCTTATTGAAGTAACGTTTTTGGATGGGGAGACGTTATTGTATCGAGGCGATGTGACGTTGTTGAGGTAAGCATTTTAGGTATTGTCAAAAAGGGGAAGGGTTTAATTTGGTAAAAGTAAGCGTTACTTTCAAAGTAACGCTTACTTTTA
>CAYUNA010000098.1:6761-10863 GCA_964445895.1 uncultured Saprospiraceae bacterium
TAAAAGTAAGCGTTACTTTCAAAGTAACGCTTACTTTTATCTTTTACGACCAAAAAATCCATGTTGGCACTTACCGCACCAACGCCACATCTCCTTTAATCACCTCTTCGCGTCCATCCAAAAACACCACTTTCGCAAAGAAGAGATAAACGCCACTATCTAAGATTTTTCCTTTATGTGTTCCATCCCAACCATAATTAGCATCATTGGGTTGAAAATCACTCACTTCAAAAACTTGCGCTCCCCATCGGTCAAAGACTTGAAACGACTCGATGATTTGAATGCTTTTATCGCCTTGAATAAAGAAAAAGTCATTGCTGCCATCGTTGTTTGGCGAAAACACGTTGGGGGCGAAAACACCGTTTGATTTTAGCACAGTTACGCGAATTTCATCCGTAGCAACGCAGCCATTTTGATCTTCGATTTGTGCAAAAACGGTTGTCTCGTTAAGCGGACTTATATTCAAGTCGAAGGCAAATTCAGAGAAACTATTACCGATAGTAAACTCAATTTCGGTCGTATCAATATTTGTAACCGGGTTGATTTGCAACTCACAACCCAGCGAAATCGTACGGTCGCCACCAAGGTCAAGTAATGGCTCAGCAGGTTCGGGAAGGAAATAATTGATGATAAATTCACAACCATTTACATCTTTTACCATAATGTCGTACATGCCTGTTGGCAAAAATGCGAAGTCTGTGGATTCCGTTAAAACATTACCATTCAACGAATATTTAAAAGGAGCAACACCACCAAAAACGGTATCGACGCTGAGGAAACCATCGTTTTCACCAAAGCAAATCGGCTGCGTCGGAGTGAAATCAAAACCTAGAATTTCTGCTGCTTTATCGACAGTGAAATTCATCATTGCAGAACAGCCCGTTTGATTGTCTTCTACAAATAATTCATAATTGCCAGGTTCTAATGTTTTTAAAACTGAAGCCTCACTCAGTAAATCATTTCCATCTGACCACGCATACGCATAATCGCCCGTTCCTCCATCAATTATACTTGGAATATTAGATTCTGGAAAATCGCAAGTAATCTCTGGAATTTGCGGAAGCTCAATTGTCAATGTCCCATAATAGGTTACTTCGATGCAGTCTGAATTGGAGAAACAAGGATAATCAGTCACCGGATTTCCTGTGCCGTCATCATTTCCAGCAATTGCACAAACGAAGTAGGATGCGCTATAAGTCATACCCGATTGAAAGAAAAATTCACCTGTCGCATTTTGTTGAACTATATTATCGGCGGCATCTTTTAAAATAAAAACCAGCACATCGTCTCCATCTAAAGTTGCATCATTATTTGAAATAACCTGAATTGGCGTATTGCCACAAACGGCATCTGTAACGACATTAATTGACCCCGCATCGGTATCGCAAGGACATTCATAAAAGACCTCTTGCGTAATTGCCGATAAGCATTCATTTGCGCTAAAAATTTCAAAAGAAGCACTCGTATTTGTGGTGATTGGGTCGGAAGTAAAAACGTTGCCAATGATTTCAACTCCGTTTACCGTATAAGGTAAAGTGCCGTTTAATAATTCAAAAGTAACGGTATAAGTCTCTGCTAACGCATCACAATTTTCGGTAATTGCACCCGTCGCTAATTCGGGAGTTGTAGAATTAAAAACAACCGTATTTTGATTCATTGCTAAGTCAAAACATTGGTCGTTGACATCCAAACTACCACCAATTGGGTCACCAACACCATAGTCAATAAAGTACGTTTGCCCTAAATTCATACCCGTTTCAAAACCAAAAATACCCGTCGTATTTTCCGCTAAAATATTTCCGAAAGGCGAGCCTGTACCATCATGCAAAACGTACAATCCAATATCGTCATCATCCAAAAACATATTGCCGGTATGTTCGACGGTAATCGTTTGGTCTTCGCAAGTTTCAAAATCATTTTGTACTAAATCGCCACCAAATGACGGACAGCACAGCACATCAACGCCCGTAGGAATAGATAAACTCCACAAACATTCATCGCCATTGATTCCATCAATCATCATATAATAGGTCTGACCAATTGTTAAATTGCTTGCACTAATCATCGCAGACATGCCATAGGGAACAGGCGTACAATTAGCAAGGACAGTAAAATTCTCACAATCTGCCGTTTCTAAAATAGCAACTTCCAACCCTAAATATTGCTTACAGGCAGTGGCGGTGAATTCAAAATTGACCATTTGTTCTTCTGCAATAAACTGAAACCATTGGTTATTGTCAATTGGGCAGGAGACTTCCGTTGCTAAATTACCAGAAATGTCAGGGGTGAAATTATCATTATGCGAACAAAAATCAGCTTGAAAAACTTCACAGAAAAGCGGAGCATCGGCACATATTTCGCTTGGCATTTCAGGCATATTACAATTTTCACAATCTTCTACCAAGACAACCATACAAAACTCTGTGACAAATTCACAGTTGGCTACTTGAATGCACAACTCGCCACTTTCATCGCCATAAATTACGGTAAACCCTGTGTGCGTCACATCAATTACCTGGGTATTCATACCTGTAAAAGTCGCCGTACAAGTTCCTCCATTTAAAATTGGCGGAAACTCATACATCACCGTATCACCAAAGCAAACGTGGTCAGGACCATAAATCGTATCTTCTAAAATCATTGGCGGCGGCGTTGGTTGCGGCGTAACTTTAATCGTGTATTCGCAAATATCGCCACCGATTCCGTCCAAGAGTAAAGTATAGCGAGAGTCGATATTACATTCAATAATATTGGAGCCATTGCCAGTTAAAAACTCCGTTGTACCGTCCGCAACAGTAATACAATCCGAGGCACTTGAGAATGGGTCGCAATCGTCAAATAACTGTACTTCAATACCTTGCCCGAGCGTACAGTTTTCGGAAGTTACTTCAATCGTTGCATTACACCAGCAAGCATCGAAGGCTATCCATTGTTCATTTTCCAGACTGCCACAAAAACCACCTGGCATGTCCGTTACATTATTAATAGGTAGTGTGCCAGTCACGCCATCGAGCCAGCAAGAGCAGTCCAACGCTGGGGCATCTGAGCAAGTCAAACCCGTTCCTTGCGGCGGACTACAACAAAACGCCAAGCCTGTACCTGTTGCTTGCCCCGTAATTTCAGTAGGTTGGTTAGAGAAGTTGGTAATTAATAATAAATAAATATCACCGGGATTAGACGGAGGAATATTGACGGTTTCGAAAGCAGAAATCGAATAACTACAATCTGTCGGACTATTCAATGAACCACACTCTGCATAAGCAGCAGGCAGGTTAGGAAAAGGTCCCCAAAGAGCAAAATCAATATCTACTACGGAGCTATTGAAGAGGTCGATATTAATGAAGCCTTGCTGTCCGACCTGAATATAGTACCATGCTGGATTGGGTTCGCTACCCAAGCACCCATAATTGTTACCAGGTTCCGCACTCGGAGCATTGACACCAGCAGAGAAACTAATATTGTCGCCTGCTTCAGATGGACAAAACTCTTGAGCTTCCGCGCAGATTAATCCCTGACTAAAGGCAGCAATAGTCGTCAAAATAAGTACGAAAAAAGTAATGGAAATTTTGGTAAGTAAATTTTTTCCAAAAATGAAACTGTGTCTTTTGATGAACATAACATTTAGGTTTAGAACGTAGAGCTAAGTGTCTACAAGAGTTTGTTGTAATAGTTGTTGTGAGCAAATACTGCAATGGAATTACTATCTTTCGATTGTCGAAAGAAAACTGGATGCATCAAAATGATAGGTAAAAAAGGTTCTTGCTATTTATAGAAAAAGCAAGAAAGGAGAGAAAACAAAGTATCTCCGATTGTTTAATAATCGTTTTTAAAAAATAATCGAAGATACCCTTGCTACTAAAGTCTGTTAAGTTGGAAAATATTTCTACAGCAAAGTTCGATAAATTAAATAATGTTTACAAATACAAAATTTAATCATTCTCGGATTTTTCGCTTAGTTTTTTTCCAAAAGGTATTTTAAATTATTTTTAACTAATTGATTATTAATGTTTTATAAAGGTATGCAAATAGTGCGCTATCGGATTTTTTTAAAACACTTTTTGAAAAATATGCGACAATTTTTACATTGATTTTCTAAATTATT
>CAYUNA010000099.1:0-10822 GCA_964445895.1 uncultured Saprospiraceae bacterium
AGGTAGCGGATACCTCCAAGGTATCTGCTACCTACTGCCCCCTCCTACCACCAATACAATTTTCAGTAATCCAAATAAAGTACTATATTTCAACCTTTTAGGTAGCAGATACCCTGAAGGTATCCGCTACCTTAACATTCCGAAAAAATCACTACATTTACAGCCTTTACACTCAATGAAAAACAAATGACTATGAAGAAAAACTACTGGGCTAATTTTGAGCCAGAACACTGTTATCATATCTATAATAAAACGGTAGGAGGAAATAAGCTATTCACCAACGAAGGCAATTACGATTATTTTTTAAGGAAATACTGGAAATATTTAGGCAGTTACTTGGCGACTTACAGTTATGCCCTCATTCCAAATCATTTTCACTTTTTAGCAAAATGCAAACAACCAACTCCAACAATCATCGCTTGTATCGAAAAAGAAAACACTAAAATAGGCAATAAATATTTATCAAAAGAAGCTACTTATCATGATTTTATTGCCAGTCAATTTAAGCGTTTTTTCAAAAGCTATGTAGATGCTTTTAATATTCAAGAAAAGCGAAGTGGCACGTTACTGACCAAAAAATTCAAACGTATTCCTATTGAAAATAAAGCGCATTTTGAATTTATGCTTTTGTACCATCATCACAACGGGATTCATCATAAATTGGGAAAAGATTATAGCGATTGGCAGCATACTTCCTATCACAGTTATCTGAATCAAGAACCAACCAACTTATCAAAAGAAGTAATTTTAAAACATTTTGCAGATGAAAACAATAAATCAGGAGTCCAAAATTTTATCAAGTTTCACGCAGAGAACAAAAACGGAATTGGCGGATTTCCAAATCTAATCAAATATCAAGATTCCACCTGTGACTACCTCCTATAATCCAAAATGCACAGGTAGCGGATACTTCCAAGGTATCTGCTACCTAATACACTTTACTTCTCCAATTTTTCTTTCTAAAACACGGAAGATAATTTACTTTTCACAAGTCTAAGTTGATTTGGAAACTTTAGCAATGATGAAGCATAGGTAGCGGATACCTCCAAGGTATCCGCTACCTGTGACTTTGATTACTCCCTTGCCACCTTAACCCTCACCCCCTCCGAATGACTCGAAAACTCCGGCGCATACATACTCTGCACCGTCGTCACTCCATTCGAAAAATCGCCCGCCAGCACCACCCGTAACGGATATTCAAACACATACGTCCCCTTTGGCAAACGACTAAAAAAGAAGTTGGTCGAAGCATCGCGCGTACTCTCGTAATAGCCCAAACCATCCTGCCATTTGTAGGTACTCAACACGTTAATCGGCTCAAAACCACTCGCCCGCATATCCTTCATGTGGACGTATTCCATGTCTCTATCGACGCGGAGTTCGATGCGGACTTTGAGTTTATCGCCAGGATTAAGTTGTTGATTGTCAATCGTTTCCAACTGTTCGCCTTTATCGCCATCCGTCACTAAAAACAACTGCTTTTTAATCGTCAGCGGTGTTTCTTCAAAGGTTTTGATTTTATCCAAATCCTCGAAATATTGCCAGTATAGACCGCCCCAAGCAGGATGCTGATTCGGGTTAGACACGGTGACGGTGGACATCGATTTATCAATTTTTTCGCCGTCAATCGTCGTTTTAAAATAACCCGTTCCCGCTTGGGCAGATTGCTGTGCGGTTTTAATTTGTGCATTCAAATCAGCGGCTGCTTTTGCGTCAAAATTCACTTGTACCGGCGCGCTTTCATCCAACCAATTCGCGCCCGTAGCGAGTAGCGCATACGTCGCGGCGGCAGTCGCTTTGGTCGTTTTCCAATGATTGGTTTGCTTATTTTTTAGCAACCAAACTTTCAAGTCATTCACCGATTTTGCATCATTCGCCACCACATCAAATACCTCAATCATCAGCGAGTGCGTTTCTATCGGCAACTGATACCACCAATAGCCCGTGTTGTACTTCCAATACATGCCCATTTCTTCGCTATTCAATGAGCGTTCGCGCAAAGATTTGACAATGGCTTGGGCTGTTTTTGGCTGCGCTACCCGATGATTGGCAAGGGCAATCAAACCTTCTTGGTACATGCCTTTTTTCGTCCAATATTCATCTGTCTGACCTCGGTAATAATCAAATACTTTTTGCGCCTTGCCTTGTAGGGCGATGAATTTTTGATTTTTACCAGCAGGCGTATTTTGTTTGTTGGCTTGTGCCGTTTGCTTATTTAAAAAGAAGGAACGAGCGTATAAATAATGGATTTCTAAATTTCCCAAATGGTCTTTTTCCCACGTCGTTTTACCTTCTTTTACCAAACGTTCCAATTCCTCATATCGCTCCACCATTCGCGCATCAATATAGCGCACGGCATCTTGCACCATCCGCCAAGTCTGCGCATTTTCTGTCACATCCGCCACACCCAAAGCATCCAAATGTCCAAATCCTTCCACCAAATACTGCGTAATGTACCAGCTATCGCGACCGCCCGGAAACCACGACCAACCACCATTCGGCAACTGCCGTTCTTTCAACTTCCGAAACGCTACTTCCTGCTCATGACTCATTTTATTTAAGTCAAACAAGAGCGCGATATTTTTCTTTTGCTGCTCCTCACTTTGCGCATTCAGCACCCAGGGCGTTTCTTCCAAAAGGGCAGATTTCAACTCCTGATTTTTACTCAAATTAGAAGCCAAAGCCTCAGGTTCGTAATCCCGCCATTTTTCAAAAATTGCCTTGATTTTCGGGGTCGAATTAGCCACGTGAGAAGCCAGCGTATTTGCATAATACCGACTAAAAACCTGCTCCGTACAATCATACGGATATTCCATCAAGTAGGGTAGGGCTTGCACCGCATACCAGGCGGGATTGGACGTAAATTCTACTGCCAATTGATGATGGCTTAACGTCTCCGAATCACTATTTTTCAAACTCTGCAAGGTGAACGTTTTCGTCGAATTTTCGCGCACAGGCAAGGGCATCGTCTCCGTCACCAACATGCGATTGGACAACACCGGCACGACACTTCTCTCCGCATCCGAGAAATCGCCCGCTTGCGCAAAAACCGTATGCTCAATCAACGAAACTTCACTCACCTCCGGCACTTTAAACCGCCAACTCAACAATTGCGAAGCCCCCGGCTGCAAGTCTTTAAAATCACGCTCCCGCAACATCAACTGCACCCCCGTTACGCCGCCTTTGGCTTCAAAAACATCCTTGCCCGTCATCGGATTTTTTAACTCCAATTTATACGTGCCGCTTAAGGATTTGTCGCTCAAATTCACCACTTTCGCCGTGTATTCAATCAAGTCGCGCTCACGGAAAAATCGCGGTGCATTCGGCATCACCATCAAATCTTTTTGCGTCACGACTTCGTTGGTGGTCGTACCGATTTTCAAGTCTTTGGTATGTGCCAAGCCGAGGAATTTCCATTTGGTCAGCGCTTCGTTCATCGTGAATTTAATCAATACATTGCCTTCTTCGTCCGTCATTAGATTGGGGAAGAAAAAGACGGTTTCGTTGAGGTTGGTGCGGACTTTGATGTTGGAAAGATTCCCGTTGTCATCATCATCTCCTTCTTCTTTTTCACTAGAAACGCCAGCAGGTTTTGCGGCAATTGCATTTGCAGAAACAGTCTCTAAATTACCAATTTCATCTTTAGCCATAACAGTAGAATTGTCCATAAACATCATATCTGATTCCATCTCAGGAGCAGCAGCAGGCGCAGAACGACTTTTCTTAGACCTCGAAGCGGCGTCCATAGTTGCCATCGGCATATTACCGCCCCAACTTCTAACATTTCTTTGATAAAATACAAACCCAAACCAATTTAACCGTTCAAAACTTCGTTGTCCATAATTACCCGAATTATTATTCCACTCCTGATAAAACCTCGGTCGCGTCGCACTAAATCCCTTCGCTTCCCACCTAAATTGCGCGTAATTTATCGGAAACAAGGTCATATTCCAGCTATTCGCCGCAAACTCATCCAACGACGCATCGTACATCGCAGCGACCATTTCGGCGGCTACTTTTTCGCCTTTTGGCCCTTTGATTTTTAGCGTCCATTCTTCTTCATGACCAGGCTGCAGTTTATCGCGGAAGGTGCTGTACTCAATCGTCAAATCCTTGTTTTTCCACGGCACTTGCAGCGTATTCGATTGGTTAAAACTACGGTTGTGCTGCGCATAGCTATAATGGTAAAAAACATTCCCTCGGTCTTGTTCCTGAATCGTGTAATTTTGCTTATTCAAGTCTTTGACCGTCAGCCATTTTCTATTAAAAATTTTGCCATCGCGCTCCATTTCAAATAAAATGGGTAAGGACTTTTCCGCGGTTCCAAAATAAATCTGCGCCGTCTCGTGTGGTGCAAAAACCGATTGTTCCAAATGATGCCAACCGACCGCCGCGACGGGGATATTTTTACCATTTAAATCATAAACCTGGAAATGTTTTATCTTTTCTACTTTTGTTCCAAATCGGTCTTTGGTTTTTATGGTTAGTACGTATTGTCCCGTTTCAAACAATACAAAAGTCTCTAAGACTTTTGTATTTTCAACTCCCGTATCAAATTTTGTTTCAAAAACAGTGCGCTCCACCTTCCAATTCTGCATTTCATCTTCCTCGCCATAAGCCATATTTGGAAATGATTTTTTAAACTTGCTTTCTGTAATCATTTGATTATCAGGCTTTTGCCAAAAGCGTTTTACAAAAACAGTCTCGGGTGTTTTTAATTTTTCAATTAAAATCGTTCCCGTCGCTGCTTCAAATTCGCCATTCAAATTCAAACTCGAAATGGTCAGTTTTTTCAAACTATCCGCATTGATTTGACCTGCCAACGGAACATCAATTTGTAGGGCAACTGTCCCCACTTTCACCCGCTGCGTCCCCGTGTGTGTCTCGCCCGTGATGTCCACCACATCCGCCGTCACGGTGTAGATAAATTCTGGTTTTTTATCCGTTGGCACACTGCGGTCAGGCTGCGCAACAAACTCGATGTCAAACTTCCCTTCCGCATCTGTGACCGCCTCTCCCGTCGCAATTTGCTGACTCTGTGAACTCCACGGATTGTAACCACCACGCCAATACCACCAAGGCATCCACGGAAAACGAACCTCTCGCACGACCCGATATTTCACCGAAGCCCCGTCAATATTATTGCCCGCAAACGCGACGGCTTTACCTGTTACTTTTACCGTTTCATCCAGTTTAAAACTACCCGTGATTGGCTCAAAATCTACCTCAAATTTCGGACGTTTGTATTCCTCAACTCTTAGCAGTTTTGAACTGTTTCCAATTGAAGATTGAATCGTCATTCGACCCAATAAACCACCTTGAGGGGCAGTGAAATTCCCGTTGAATGTCCCGTATTCATTTGTTTGTAACTCTTGTTTAGCCACCTCCTGATAATTGGCATCGCGGAAAGTCACGGTCACTTTTTTATTGGTTAGAATACTCGGCATTCTATCCGTTCCCGTTTCAATCGCAATCCCTTTAAAATACACCGTTTGTCCAGGGCGATAAATGGCGCGGTCGAGGAAAAAATGAGTGACTTGCTGCATTCGCGGATTACGGTCGTAGATATAATTGGAATATTGGTCATTTAAAAATAGGGTGTCTTTTCCGTTTTTAAATAGAACCACGTACTGATTTCGATTGCGTAAGTTCTGGCGTTTTTCATTAAAATCAGGTAATGTTACCATTCCGTTTTCATCTGTTAAAACTGATTTCCCATACTTCGCAATTTCTTCTTGCCGATTGGTCGTATTGTAATCAATGCCTGCAAAATAGGCTTCTACGCCTCGCATCGGCTGCCCGTTTTGTCGATTAAAAACGGTAAATTCATCGTTGCCCGAGTTGTTGCGGCGATACCAATGCCCCATTTCCGAAACCCGTGTCATGGCATAGCCAACCGCCCCGTTTGTCTTAGAAAAATTTGATTTGCTTCCAATCATCACACAATATTCGCCCAAAGGGAGACCTTCGAGTATCAACTCGGTTGTATGTTGCCGATAGTCTCCAACTTCTTTTAAATAATTGGAGGTTTGCTGAATTGTTGGTAAGCTATTGAGGTAATTTAAAACCTGATTGTTGTTTCTGCGTCGTTCTTCTTGTATTGCATTCTTTAGCGCATCTCGCCGTTGGTCGTTGAAGCGAATGACTTTTAAAAATGTGTTTTCAATATTGCGATATTCCGCTAAAAGAAGGAGTGGTTTGTTAGGGAGATTGACTTGTTCGAGTTGTAAATTCAGCGTTTTTTGCTCAATTTGGTTCATCATGGCTGCACATTGTTTGCCAGCAAATGTATTCGCGTATTTTTCCGTTGCCTGTTGACAAGCGAAGTGTGCCTTCTTCCAATCCCACTGATTTGTTGGGTTATTTTCATTTAAAGTTATGACATCGTTGTACTCAATTTTAGTATCTTTTTCTTCATCTAAAATAAAGTTTTGACTTCCTTTCTGATACCAAAATTGTGCAATCGCATACCAAACATCCGCATTGTTTTCATTCACCGAACTCGTTAACCATTGACTTAAAGCTTGTAAATACAATTCATCTTTATTCGGCAAAGTCGCATTGTCGTAGACAAATTTCAATCGCTGTAAATCGGTAATTAACCAAGGTTTTTGCGCTTCGGCGGTGATGTTGCCAATCTTCAGTTTTGCATCTTGATGCCATGCCGCCAATTCCTGAAAAACGAGTAGTGTTTTGTATTTAAAAGAAGTCAAATCACCGGTTTCAATCGTCATTTCAGCGAATGCGCCACTTGATTGAAATAAGTCAGGATTGTCGATTTGAAATTGATTTTCGGGTTGTGTCAGATAAGCTTGGTCATTTTTAAAATAGTCAATCGCGCGGTTAGCTAAGAAGTCGTACAGCGTTGGACGAATGCCTGCATTGTTGTGACCTTTAGTTAAAATAGCGTCGAAATCATCAATTTTTACCTGCCGCGTTTTTTTGTTTTTTAAGGAAGCAAAATACAATTCGCCCGTTTTATCGACCAACTGTTCAATTGTCCATGTCCGAATATCTTCCGATTTAAAATCAACAGCAGTCGTCCGATTTTGAAATTTCCAGCGATTGTTTTGCAGATAATTTTGATACATCTCCGCGAGCATGGATTGCAGCAGCGATTTGGTTGGAAAATCCGCTTCGGCAATCTCCGTTTCCATCCGATAGATAGCTTGCACCAATCCATCTTCTTCGAGTTGTGATTGATATTTTCCGCGAAAAATCAGGGTTTTGATAATCTGCGGAGCATTCTCGTCTTTCTTCGCTTTTTTGTGTAGAGCGACGACTTTTTCCAACGCGGATTTAGGCAAATTTTGTTTATCCAGCGCATCTATTTCTTTCCATTCCGCTTCGTAGTCATCGTTGTTGATGTTGAGCATCGGTTGTGGTTTGTTTTGAAAATTCAAGAATAAAAAAGCAGCAGCAACGGCGATAACGAGGGTTGCCAATAAACTGCGGTTGTGTAGTAACTTCATTATTTTATGGTTTGTCATTGAATTTGGTTATTTTGAATTGTGGCTAAAATACAAAAGTTTCTAAAACTATTGTATTCTATAATCTACTAATCAATTAGATTAGACGGAGTTAGGATGCAAAAAGAATTGTCATGGAAATAAAACGAATATAACTTAACGTTGTCTTAACAGAAAAGGAAAAAATGTGGTTCTGTCTTAACGAGAAAAATTACCTTTTGATTCAGTCCTTTTAGAAATTCATAGGTGTGAAACTCCGATTCTTAGTAACCAAATTACCCATTGAACATTTTTCGAAACGAACCTTTTTACTTTCAAAAAAAATTATGATACGAAAAGGAACAACCGTCAAATGGACATGGGGCAATGGTACTGCCGAAGGAAAAGTAACCGATACGTTTACTGAGTCTGTCACCCGAACACTCAAGGGGAGTGAAGTCACGCGCAATGGTAGCGAGGACGATAAAGCCCTGCTAATCAAACAGGAAGATGGCGATAAAGTATTGAAATTGGAATCAGAAGTAGAACGGGTAGATTAACTAAATAAAAAAAAACAGATGGCTAACAAAACAATTTTGGTAGCAGGGGCTAGTGGCGTTAATGGATATGCGGTCACGAATCACTTTTTGAAACAAACAGATTTTGATGTCAATAAAGCACTTCGGGCAGGTTTTAATAGGATGAATAGAAGCTCTTCCGAATCTATTATCAATTATTTGAAGATGATGGAGAAAATGCGGTTAATTCCAAACAATTTTTACCTTTGTAGAAAAAACAATGACAATGAAAAAATCACTAGTCCTTCTCTTCTTTTGTAGCAGCATTATTGTTGCTTTTGCTCAAGACCAACCTGTTAAAAATACGCCGCCGCCACCACCGCCGCCACCGCCTGTACAGGAAGTTTATGAAGAAGAACCCATCGAATTTGAAGATCAATCCATTGAAGAAGAAGTCGCTCCTGTTATCGACAATAGCCGATACAATGTTAAATTTAAACGGGAAAACATTTTTGGCGACTACGAACTATTTTATGAACAGTCCAATGACTATAATATCACTTATGGAATTTTGAAAAAAGGTGAAATCTTATTGCCGAATATTTTCAAAACAGATAGGTATGCGGCAAGAAGAAAGCACCAGATAGTGTTTCAATTGGGCAATAACTATGGATTGTACAATTTAGACGTAGAAGATTGGGATATTCCATTTACTTATAGTCATTTGAAATCGTTGGGTAAAAACATGTATTTAGCAAGAATCAATGATAAATATGGAGTAGTTGATGGGATAAATCAAATCGTTGTTGATTTTAAATGGAAGTCAATTCAGCAAATTTATGGTATAGAAAACTATGTTATCGTTGAAAATTTTTCTAGTCCAAAACAGCGTGGAATCTACAATATTTTATCTAAAAAAATGACGGTTGCCCCTCAGTATAGTGCTATTGAAAAATATGGGTCAGACAATTATTTTAGGGTAAAAACATCAGATAATAAATACAATATCGTTGACATCAATGGAAAACCGAAATTCAAAAAATGGTATGAATCTATCAATCAATCCAATGACGGGCGAGAGTTGTACATAGTTGTAGATAATGGAAAATATGGCATTATTGATGGTGAGGAAAAAGCGATTGTTCCGATTGAATATATGTCCATAAGTACTTCTGCTTACAAAGACGGCTCTCATTTATCACGAAATAAAGACGGAAAATATGGTTGTATAACTATGAATGGAAAGGTGACTTTGCCTTTCGTTTACGACCAACTGGATTCTAAAGGCGGAAGTTACGGTTCGGTCGCGATTTCAAAAAAAGGCGAAAAATGCGGAATTATTCAAGTTAATAATGGGGCGCCAGTTGAAATTACCACTTGTGATTATGACGATATTGTCAAAAATAACACCGTCTTCATTATTGAACAAAACAAGAAATTTGCCATCATGGATTTGTATGGCAAAATGAAAACGGAGTTGGTCTACGATGAAATCGAAATGCTTGCAAATGACCTTTTCATTGCTAAAAACAAAAATAAGTATTCATTGTTGAATAGCAACGGCGAACAGTTGACAGACCAATCTTATCTTGATTTGAAAATCATTTCGAATGGTGAAAAAAATAATTATTATTCGACCACACGAAAATTTTCTTATCTTCAGGTACAAAATAAGCAAGGTAAATATGGGATTATCGACAAATTGGGTAATGAAATCGTCCCGCCTACTTTCGATAGCATTTTGGGGGAGTCGAAAAACATCGTTTTAGCAGAGAAGAATGGTAAATTCGGATTGTTCAATCTATTGACTCAAACTGACCTTGTGGGGTACGAGTATGACCAAATTTCGCAGGCTAATAACGGTTACTATGGTTTTAAAGGGAAAGATATTTATGTCATTTCTACGCGAGGAAGAGGGAAAGTGACGAAGTTGTAATTTTGTTAAACAAATATTAATGACTCTTAATGTTTATGTCAAAATATCAATTGCAGCATCTTAACTAAACCCACGATAACCAGCCATTGTTTCATTAAAAACTTTAATTATGGCAATATCAAATTCAGAAAAGACGACTCCTCCAGCAAACGGTTTCCCGTATGTGAAGCTGATTTGGCCTGTTTTCATCCTCTTGGTTTTATTGATTTTTAAAAAACCAATTGAAACACTACTATTAGGGTCAGATGAAGTAGCCGTAGAAGTTTTTGGTGTAAAAATCAATGTTGCTCAAGCAGATATTGACGAATTGGGTGTGATTCAAAAACAGTTTGAAGCAGAAATAGAAGCTCTGAATGATACCATCAATCAACAGAATATTGCGCTAACAGAATTGGCAAAAATGAACGAGGAGTTGATGGAAAAATCAAATACTTGCCCGGAAATTGAGGAGGCGACAAGGCAATTTAGTAAAGGTGTCAGAGAAATTCGTAGAAGTAGCGAAGATTTGAAAACAAAGACAAATAAGTTCAGTAAAAAACAGTTGTTTAAAATTCCGAAAGAGGAACAAGCGGAGAAGGAATAAGGTTAGTTTGAGGATGAATCAAAAGGTATTCTGACCGAGCGTACCCCGAAATATTCTTTTTTAGACGGAGCGAAAGCTATAGTTTTTGCTTCGTCTAAAAAAGAATATTTTGGGTGCATCCAACCGGAAAACCTTTTGATACACCCGCAACACAATCACTCAATCTCCACCGTCATCTCCGATACCGCTGCCACATTAAAAATTCCCAGCACTTCCGTTCCATCTTCCGCTAGGACATTCCCCGTCGTATTGATTACCGGCTCAGAAAAAATGCCGTTGTTACCATTTGTAATTTGTCGCTGCGCGGTTCCTAAAAAGAAAAATACAGGAATATTAA
>CAYUNA010000100.1:0-10791 GCA_964445895.1 uncultured Saprospiraceae bacterium
TCGTTTTATTAGCGATTCTCTTTCCTAAAACTTTCCCATTATTAAAAAATGGAATACTTTTGGCACTTCTTTTAAATTGATATAGTTATTAGTGATTTTCTTAATTTGTTTAAGAATAAATCAACCAATGACCAATAACTAAATTCAGTCCTTACCAAATTCATTTTCCACAAACAGAAATTTATCTCTTATGAGAGTTTTAAAATTCGGTGGCTCTTCAGTTGCCAAACCTGAACGTATTAAAAAGTTGGTAAAAATCCTTAAAGGATATTATACCGATGGTGAACAGTTTACTGTTGTATTTTCTGCATTTGGTGGAGTGACCGATCAGTTAATTGAAATGGGAACACTTGCGGAAAAAGGGGATAGTACTTATTTAGAAATTTTTGAAAAATTTGCCAATCGTCACCAAGAAGCTATTCAAGAATTATTGGAAGGAAGCATTCGTGAAAAGGTGGCGAAGGAAATGGCGAATAATCACGAAGTGCTGAAAAATTTATTGTACGGTGTTTTCTTAGTACGCGAAGCATCTTTGCGAACAATGGATTACGTGTTGAGTTTTGGTGAACGAAGTTCTGCCTTTATCATTGCGCACTTATTACAGCAAGAAGGAATTAATGCGGCTTACTTAGATGCTCGAAAAGTTATCAAAACAGATAAATCCTTCGGGAGTGCCAACGTTAATTTTGAAAAGACATATGAAAATATTTCTACTTATTATCGGGAGAACCCAGAGGTACATGTAGTTACTGGTTTTGTCGCCTCTGCAAAAGGTGGCTTGACGACTACCTTGGGACGAGGTGGTTCTGACTATACGGCAGCACTAATCGCAGCTGGATTGAATGCACAACATATTGAAATTTGGACAGATGTAGATGGTGTACTCACTGCTGACCCGCGGAAGGTAAAAAAAGCATTTACAATTCCAACGATGACATATGCGGAGGCAATGGAAATGTCACACTTTGGAGCAAAGGTGATTTATCCGCCGACGTTGCAACCTGCTTTAAAATTAAATATTCCGATTTATATTAAAAATACGTTTAACCCTGATTTTGTCGGAACATTTATTTCTAATCAAAAAGATGCGAAAGGACATGCTGTTAAAGGAATTTCTTCGATAAATAATATTGCATTGTTGACTTTATCGGGGAGCGGGTTATTTGGAGTGCCGGGGATAGCAGCGCGTCTGTTCAACAGTTTGGCACAAGCTGGAATTAATATTGTGTTGATTACCCAAGGGTCGTCTGAAAATGCAATTAGTTTTGCGGTTGATCCAAAGTCGTCGGATAAAGCGCGTAAGCGAGTGGAAAGTGAGTTTCAATATGAAATGGAAAAAGGATTAGTCGATAAAGTAAAAGTCGAGAATGATTTATCGGTCGTTGCTATCATTGGTGAGAATATGAGATACCGCCCAGGAATTGCTGGACGACTTTTTCAAGCACTTGGAAAAAATGGAGTTAACATCGTAGCAATTGCGCAAGGGTCGAGTGAGTTGAATATTTCGGTTGTGATTCCACGTGCGGATGAAACGAAATCTTTAAATGCCTTACATGAAGCATTCTTTTTATCAGATACGAAAGAGTTGCATGTGTTTATGATTGGCGTTGGTTTGATTGGTGGTACATTGATCGAGCAGATAAAAAAGCAGGCGGTATATTTGAAAGAAAAGCAAAGTCTGGAAGTGAAAATAGTTGGAATTGCGAATACAAAAAAGATGTTGTTCGACGTGGAAGGGATTGATCTGAATAATTGGAAAGACACATTAATGGAAACGGAACAGAAATCTGATGTAAATGAGTTTGTTTCCATTATGAAGAATATGAATTTATCAAATACTATTTTTGTTGATAATACAGCAAGTGACAACGTGGCGAAATATTATGAGACCATTTTAGAAAATAGTATTTCAATCAGTACACCGAATAAAATTGCTACCTCTTCTGCATTTCTTCAATATCAACGATTGAAAAATATTGCTACCAAACGAGGCGTACAATTTTTATATGAAACGAATGTTGGTGCGGGACTTCCGGTTATTTCGACCTTGAGTGATTTGATGAACTCGGGTGATGAGATTTTAAAAATTGAAGGTGTCCTTTCTGGTTCATTGTCCTTCATTTTTAATTCATTTAAAGAAGGGACAAAATTTAGTGATATAGTAAAAGAAGCGGGTGAACGTGGTTTCACTGAACCTGACCCAAGAATTGATTTGAAAGGAATTGACGTACGTCGTAAAATAATTATCCTTGCGCGTGAAACGGGTTTACCTTTAGAATCCATAGAAGTGGAGATTGAAGATATTTTACCAGATGCAGCTCGTGATGCAAAAACTGTTGAAGAGTTTTTTGTTGAGTTAGAAAAAGCAGATGACCATTTTGAAATGTTAAGAAGTTCAGCGGAGAAAGAAGGGAAGGCACTGCGAATGATTGCGAGTTTAGAAAATGGAAAAGCATCTATAAATTTGCATGCAGTCGATACGAGTCATCCATTTTATTCTTTGAGTGGAAGTGATAATATGATTGTGTTTACGACTGAACGATATAAGGAACGACCATTGGTTGTTCGAGGTCCAGGTGCAGGGGCAGAAGTGACTGCGGCAGGAGTTTTTGCAGAAATCATTACAATTGGCAATCAATTGTTGTAAGTATTTGATAATCAGTTGGTTATGTTTGTTTACTATGATTTGTATCTATAACTAATTGATTATCAGTGTTTTATGAGGGTATCGTTTTTTATAGAAAGAATAACTTTTTTACTTAAAATATTATAGAATGAATCCTGGAATAAAGGTATTCGCACCAGCTTCGGTTGGCAATGTTGGCGTTGGATTTGATTGTTTAGGATTTGCATTAGAAAAACCGGGTGATGAAGTTCTGGCAAAATTTACGGATAAGCCGGGCTTAACGATTAAGCGCATTACTGGAATGCGTGGTAAAAAGTTGCCGTATGATGTTCAGAAGAATACAGCAGGCTTGGCGGCGTATAATTTTATGCAATATCTAAATGAACCAAAATTAGGCATTGAAATTGAAATTCATAAAAAGATGCCATTAGGTAGTGGACTTGGTTCGAGTGCAGCAAGTGCAGTTGGCGGAGTAATGGCAATTAATGAATTATTAGGAACGAGAGTAGAGAAAAGAGAATTATTGAAATTTGCGTTGGATGGTGAGGAATTGGCGTCGACGGGACGGAATGCAGATAATGTTGCACCTAGCTTATTAGGTGGGATGATTTTGATTCGAGATAATGCAACCTTAGATTTACATCGACTACCCTATTTCAATCATTTATATGCAACGGTCATTTATCCTAAGGTTGAAATTTTGACAAAAGATGCTCGGAATATCCTAAGTGATATGGTGCCTTTATCAAAGATGGTTCAGCAAAGTGCAAATTTGGCTGCATTGGTTGTAGCGATGTATAAAGGTGATGAGCAATTATTGGGTCGTTCATTGAATGACGTCATTATCGAACCTCAGCGTTCTAAGTTGATTCCTTATTTTGATGATGTCAAAAATGCCGCAATGGAAATGGGAGCACTTGGTGGTAGCATATCCGGAGCAGGACCTTCTATTTTTATGTTGAGTAAAAATAGTCTAATTGCTGAAGATGTTGGGGAAGCGATGAAAAAAATCTATCATGACGTTGGAATTGAGTATGAATTATTTATCTCTCCGATTAATCATGAAGGAGCGATAAGATGTTAAAAGAGATGCTTGAAGAGGATATACTTCAAGCATTTTTTATTTAAAAATAATTAGAAATGAGACTTTATAGCACAAAAAATAAATCCAAATTTGTTTCTTTGAAAGAAGCAGTCTTTAAGGGCTTACCAGAAGATAATGGTCTATATATGCCAGAGGTGATTCCTCAATTATCTAAAGATTTTATTCAAAATCTAAAAAAATATTCCTTTCAAGAGATAGGATTTGAGGTATGTAAAACGCTTTTTCAAGGTGCAATTCCTGAAGCTGATGTAAAAGAAATCATTGAAAAAGCGATTACTTTTCCTGCACCTATCGTACAGTTAGATGAAGAGAAGTATATTTTAGAACTTTTTCATGGTCCGAGTTTGGCTTTTAAGGACTTCGGAGCGAGATTTATGGCGCAATTGATGAGCTATTTTAACCGCGGAAATGATGAAGAGTTAGTAATTTTAGTTGCTACCTCAGGAGATACTGGCGGTGCAGTAGCATCTGGTTTCTATAAAACACCAGGAATAAAAGTCGTGATACTCTACCCTTCTGGAAAAGTTTCTGATTTGCAGGAAAAGCAATTGACGACGCTTGGGCATAATATTACTGCTTTAGAAGTTGATGGAACGTTTGATGACTGCCAGGCATTAGTAAAAAAAGCTTTTCTGGATGCTGAATTGAATCAAAATATTCGTTTAAGTTCAGCAAATTCTATCAATATTGCAAGACTAATTCCTCAGTCTTTTTATTATTTTGAAGCATTTAAGCAACTGGACAACTATACAAATGATGTGGTTTTCTGTATTCCAAGCGGTAATTTTGGCAATTTAACTGCTGGTTTGTTTGCCAAAAAGATGGGACTTCCTATATCTAAATACATTGCTGCTACTAATAAAAATGATGTTGTTCCTGAGTATTTATCCACTGGAAACTACCAACCAAGACCAAGTGTAGCTACATTAAGCAATGCAATGGACGTAGGAAATCCTTCAAATTTTGCTCGAATGTTAGATGTTTATGGTTCCACGTGGAACATTATGGCGGAAGATATTAAAGGATATTGCTATAATGATGAACAAACAAAGGTAGCAATGAAGGAGGTTTATTCTAAATATAACTATGAAATTGACCCACATGGGGCAGTTGGTTACCTTGCTTTGAGTGATTATCAAGCTAAAAATAAAGGGACTAAAGGTATTATTTTAGAGACAGCACACCCCACAAAGTTTCTTCCTGATGTGGAAAAAGTGCTCAATAAGCAACTACAAGTACCTGAAAGATTGGCTGTTTTAGCTGAAAAAGAAAAGGTTTCTATACCAATGGATATTCATTTTGACCCTTTTAAAGAGTTTTTATTAGCTAATTATTAGACAATATAAACGCCTTTGACTCGGAATTTGCCGAATCAAAGGCGTTCTTTTTTATGGGATGTTCCACGTGGAACATTGTTTTGTGTAAAAAATATCTAAATTTGGTACAAAGTACGACTAATTTAACCCCTTGAATATCCTATCTTTGCTGACTTTCACACTTAAGTTATTAATCAAAAAGACAAAATAAATTAAAATGAAGCCATTTTTGCTACTGACTACTCTACTGTTCTGCTGTATTGCTAACAGCTTTGGACAGGAAGAATCTACAAATAAGAATAAATTTCGGCAATTATATCAAGAATTGCCAACACCTAATGTATACAGAAATGCTGCGGGTGCACCAGGTCATCAATATTGGCAACAGAAAGCTGATTATAAAATGAAAATAGAGTTGAATGATGATAATCAGCGAGTTTATGGTGAAGAAACAATTACTTATTTTAATAATTCACCTGACGCATTGGAGTATTTATGGGTTCAATTAGACCAAAACATGCGAGCAAAAGATAGTGATAGGTATAAAATAGCCCAGACTAAGATAAAAAATCGCATGACTTTGAGAGAATTAAAGGCATTAGTTCCAGAATTTGACGGTGGTTTTAAGTTGGATTTTATAAAAGATATGGCTGGAAATGATTTGCCAGTAGCATTAGTAAAGACAATGCTACGAATTGATTTGCCAAAACCACTAAAAGCCGGGGAACAATTTGAATTTCAAATCAAATGGTGGTATAATATCAATGACCGCGCTAAGATTGGTGGACGTTCTGGATATGAATATTTTCCTGATGAAGATAATTATTTATATACTATTGCCCAATTTTTTCCTCGAATGGCAGTCTATACTGATAATGAAGGTTGGCAAAATAAACAGTTTTTAGGTCGAGGAGAGTTTGCTTTAACTTTTGGAGATTATGAAGTGGACATCACGGTACCATCTGACCATGTAGTTGCAGCAACTGGAATGATTCAAAATGAAGATGAAGTTTTATCAGCAGAACAACAAAAGCGATGGGCAGATGCACAAAAATCTTTTGAAAAACCTGTCTTTGTAGTAACTGAGGATGAAGCAAAAAAAGCAGAAAAGGGCAGAGCAAAAGGTAAAAAAACTTGGAAATATAAGGCTGAAAATGTACGAGATTTTGCCTTTTCGTCTTCTCGTAAGTTTATCTGGGATGCTATGGCGGTCAAACAAACCGATGGTACTGTAGCAATTGCAGCATCTCTTTATCCAAAGGAAGGCAATCCGCTTTGGGAACAATACTCAACAAAGGCAGTTGCTCATACTTTAAAATGGTTTTCTCATTATACCATTTCGTATCCTTATCCTATTGCCTGGTCAATTCATACCAACCGAATTGGAATGGAATACCCGATGATTTGTTTCAATGGTGGTCGTCCAGAAGCAGATGGTACCTATTCGCAACGAACTAAATACGGAATGATTGGTGTCATCATACACGAAGTTGGACATAATTATTTTCCAATGATTATCAATTCGGATGAACGGCAATGGACTTGGATGGATGAAGGACTAAATACTTTTGTACAGTATTTGGCTCAAGAACAATGGGAACGTGATTATCCGCAACGTCGAGGACCTGCATCTCTGATTGTCAATTATATGAAAGGTGATAAATCTAAGATTGCACCAATTATGACTAATTCAGAAAGTATTTTTCAGTTTGGAAATAATGCGTATGGTAAACCAGCAACAGCACTAAATATTCTGCGAGAAACAATTTTAGGTCGAGAGCTTTTTGATTATGCTTTCAAACGATATTGTGAACGATGGGCATTCAAGCATCCTTCACCAGCTGATTTTTTTCGAACGATGGAAGATGCATCCGGCGTTGATTTAGATTGGTTTTGGCGTGGTTGGTTTTATGGAACTGATCATGTTGATATTGCTATCAGTGATGTGAAATGGTTGGAATTAGATTCTAAAAATCCAGCGGTTGAAAGCGTTGCTAAGAAAAAAGAACGCGATGCACAACCAACACGAATTGGTGAAATTAGAAATAAAGAATTTATCGCGCAGACGCAAGACGAAATTGATAGAGATTTGCGAGACTTCTATACAGAGTATGACCCACTTGATTTTAATATTTTAGATGAAGAAGAATATCAAAAATATTACAATAATTTATCAAATGACGAAAAAGAATTGTTAAATTCTGGAAAGAAATTTTATGAAATAACGTTTGAAAATGTTGGTGGCTTAGTCATGCCATTGATTGTTGAATTTGAATTTCTAAATGGAGACAAAAAGGTTGAACGTATTCCGGCAGAGATTTGGAAAATGAATGATACCCAAGTGACTAAGGTATTTGTGCTTGATAATGAAGTTAAGCAAATTACGCTTGACCCATTTTTAGAAACAGCAGATGTGGAGACTGAAAATAATTACTTTCCACCAAAACAACAAATGACTCGGTTCGAATTGTATAAGAAGAAAAGTGGAAAAGATAACTGGGGACAAGGTGGTTCTAATCCAATGCGGCGAGATAGAGAAGCAAAGAAAAAAAGTGGCGATAGAAAATAAAATATAGAAGACAACAGTCCAACTGTTTATCAATAAGAAATCAAAAGGGGAGTCGCGTTTCAAAAAACGCCACTCCCCTTTCGTCTTTTCTGTTATTATTTGTATTTGTTAGATTTTAACAAAACGATACTCTCCTTGCTTTCGACGGGTTTTCTTCTTGTTTCATCTTTTGCATTTGGATTCGACCTGAAAAACCCCGCACCTTTGTTGCAACTATTAGAAAAAGATTATGTCTTTTATAATACATTTCGTTAGGATAGAAAATAAAGCACTTTTTAACTAAAGTTACTTTTAAAAAATCTTAACTACTACCAATTAGAAATATTTGAAACCTCGACCCCTTAAAATTAAGTTCATTGCACGTCAATGAACCGGGCAGGCATTTGTCCAGATTTAAAATCACCTTTTATATTAAACATAAAAAATCAATTAATCATGAAATCATTTCGTTCGTTAATTTCGACCTTAGCTATCGCCATTTTTGCAACTGCTAACCTTACAGCTACCAATATCATCGACAACACCGCACCAAGTACGAAAGAGTCGGCGGAACTTGCCCGTGCTACATATAAGGAGTTACGTTCTGATGTAACTTACTTTGTTCAAAACCCACAGTTGAAGCAGAATAATATTTTGCATGAAGACGTGATGATTACTTTTACAGTAAATGACCAAAATCGTATCGAATTGACGAATGTGGATGCGAAAAGCCCATATTTGAAACGTTTTGTAAAAAGTAAATTAGACCGTCAAGAAGTGCGAACTGAAAATACAGTGAAAGGAAGAACCTATAATATTAAGGTTTCTTTTATCCATAAGTAAACGTACCATAGTCATTTGAGGATGACCTAACATTGAAAATTGCAGCCACTTTGATTCTTCAAAGTGGCGTTTTTATTTTTTTAAATTTGTGTCTGCAATAATTTTTTCAAACCAAATCAGAGGAGCTTGGGTTTTATCTCCCGTTTGTGTATCACATTTAAAAAAGAGAAAATACAAATTTAAGCTATCACCAATTTCTTCCACCAATTTTTGCAGCCGCTCCTCTCCTACTTCTGGTTTAGCGTATAATGCAAATAACCGCCAAATGAAATAGGCTTCGTCATGGAGTTCGATGATTTTTAAAAGAGCGTTATCGGTGATAAAATTTTCGGCAAATTGTCGCGCCAAAATTCCATGATGCTTTGACCAATCGCGTGGACTTTTTCTATCTTCGATATATTTAAACGTATCATGAACTAGCGCGATGAGTCGCAGTTTTCTACGAGTTTCAACATCAACATTTAGCTGCTCAATATTCTCATAAACTTCTTGAACATGCTTTACTATCTGACCTTCAGGGTGTCCATATCGAGGAAGTCCCCATAGCAGACCTTTACGAAAATCAGGGTCACGTAAAATCTGTTGCTCCAAATCCGTTTCTGGTTTTAGCAAGATTTCAATTTCCGTGTCGTCGATAATTTGGTCAGTCATCGTACATTTAAAATTAAAAAAATCAGTCGCTCGTTTTTAGAAAAATTTAAAACAAGTTAAAATGAGGTTAAAAGACATTTTAAAAAGTAGCTTTTTTTCATCTCATTCGTTTACTTTGCGAAAGATACATGGATGAACTTTGTCAGTCAAGTTTTTTTAGAAAAAATCTTTTTTAAAAAATTTGATTTTTACAAAGTCAAACTGTTCTAAGAGCATGTCTAGTTTTTATACGAACTGAAAACCAGTCATTTAAGAACTTGACTTTGAATCAAATCAGTCGTTTAGCTCGCTAAACTCTTTCTTTGATTCTTCGTTAAAACCCTAAATCTTTGATTTTCAGTTCGTATAAAAACTAGACATGCTCTAAACAAAATCTATTTCTAAACACAGGGACTTCCCTATTAATAAACGAAAATATGAAAAAAATAATTTCGTATGTCGTCGCTGGAATGATAGGTGGATTTATCACATTGGGCGGCTCACAATTATTGCAAAATCAAGCTCCTGCAAACAAAGAGAAAACTAATTTTTCAAAAGCAGTAAACCATCTCAATCAGGCCCCTATTGTCAACAATACACCATTTGATTTTAAAGAAGCAGCCAATGTTGCTATGCCAGCGGTGGTACACATCCATGCAAAGCAGGTTGAAAAGCAAGTGAATAACCAACGCCGGTCTAGTGACCCTTGGGAACAATTTTTTGGTGGCGGGGACTTATTTTTTGGAAGCCCTTTTGGAAATCATATGCCAAAAGAAGGAACTGGGTCGGGTGTGATTTATACTTCGGATGGATACATTGTGACAAATAATCACGTCGTTGAATTTGCGGACGAAATTGAGGTAACGACTTATGATAATAAAAAATTTGTTGCTAGTAAGGTTGGCACGTACCCACAGTCAGATTTGGCCGTCTTAAAGATAGAAGCGACAAACTTGCCGGTTTTACAGTTTGCAGATTCAGAAAAGGCAGAAATCGGTGAATGGGTTTTGGCTGTTGGTAATCCGTTGGAATTAAAATCAACAGTAACGGCAGGAATCATTAGCGCTAAAGGTCGGGACATTGATATTATTCAAGATAATGAAGGTGCGGCGATTGAATCCTTTATTCAAACAGATGCAGCAGTCAACCCTGGGAATAGTGGTGGCGCATTGGTTGATGTACAAGGTAGGTTATTAGGAATCAATACAGCAATTGCGACAAAGACTGGCTTTTTTCAAGGCTATTCATTTGCAATTCCTGTTAATGTAGTGACAAATATCGTCGATGACATTATTGAAAATGGAAGCTATGAGCGTGGCTTTTTGGGAATTAATATTGCCGAAATGACGAGTGAGGATGCAATAGAATTAGGACTTGATATTTCGCAAGGCGTGTTAGTTGATAATGTAACAAATGGTGGCGCTGCGCAATATGCAGGAGTATTGCCAAATGATGTCATTGTCGGAGCGAATCAGCAAAGAGTCCGCTCAATGCCAGAATTATTAGAAATCGTAGGCAGCGCAAAAGTAGGGGATGTCGTTGATTTAGAAATAAATCGCTACGGAAAAATGATTGATTTACCTGTACGGTTAAAAGCAGCAAATTAAAATATATTTGAACTACTTCTATGTTGAAGTGTTTTTATTATATACTCCAAAATTTAATTTACAAAAAAATAATTTCTCCACTTTTTGAGTGTGTGCCTTTTAAGAACATATTAATA
>CAYUNA010000101.1:0-3426 GCA_964445895.1 uncultured Saprospiraceae bacterium
TTTTTGCTCTGTCTGAGAGAATATTTCTCGTGGTGCGGACGGACAGAGGTTAGCTAAATAACAGATAGCATTTTTGGCACACCACCAGACTTTTATATTTTCAAAAAACGCACGCTTTGCGTATTTCCATCAATTGCTATTTCTAAAATGTAAACACCTTTTTCAAGCGTTTCTACATTGATTTGATTAGAAAAATGATGAGTTTCTTTTTCTAAAACAGGCTGTCCTAATAAATTTAAAACCCGAATTTTCCCCGTCAAGTTTTTATTAAAATGAGCAACCGTCAATTCATTTTGAACTGGATTTGGAAAAATCGTCAAGTCTTCGTTTTTAGAAAAATCACTCACGCTCGTATTGATATTACAAGAAGAATCCACCTCAACTTGCGACAATTCCCCTTCAATTGCATACCAATGTTCCCAATTGCCACCGCTACCCGTTTCCCAATCATTCAAGTCAAAAGTATTCGAGCCTTCGATATTGCCCGGCAGTTTGTAAACGGAAACGGCACTTCCATTTTTATCCCAAGTCAACGGCGTACCCACTTCAATAACTTCTGGCGCATACTCGTCGTGGCATTTTGTGCCTAAAAAATAGGCATAATCTTCATATTCCGGATATTCACCAAACACCCGAGCGATGCCATTTTCATCCACACAAACCGCTACATATTCATTGGATGCAATACCAAAAGCAGGCGTTTCAAAGTCAGTCGTGATGCGCGCTAAAAAAGTTAAATGTCGCCCCCAACGTTCGCGTTGGTCGTAGTGCGTATCGGTAATCACGTTGGTCATAAATGGTGCGTTAATAAAGTCTCCTTTTCCAATCAATTCCGTATCAGGGTGAAACGGATTACTCAATGCTTCTTCCGAATCCAGCGAACCTCCGGGCGGCGTGTAGTACACATCTCCCAAAATCGCCATACCTGCACTCGTGCCACCGACGGTAATTTGTTTTTCGTTAATCAACTGATTGAGCGCATCTTCGACGGGGGTATCCTTCCAATATTGGTAATAATCATATTGATCACCGCCTGCAAGAAAAATGATTTCGGCATTGGCAATTTGTGTTAAAACGTATTGGTCCGTTGCCGCTTGTTCGTTATTGAAAAGAATGGTTTCCACGGAATTCACGTTTATACCTAATTCTGAAAAAAAGTAATCGTTGTAGCCATCCGAACCGCTCGCTCGTAAGACGACAACGTCGCCGCCGTCTGCTCGTTCGAGCATCCATTTCATGGCATCGTCGTTGTCTGTTGCACCGCCTGCGAGGACGAGACCTTGTTGGTGATTGGTGGAAACGTCAGCCGTATCGCCCGTTATCCAGTTGGTGTAGGATTGGGTGAAAACGGGTTGACAGAGATTTATAAATAGGAAAAGGAGTAGGGAATTTTTCATAGAATTATTTTTTTGACGAGTTGTTTTAACGTGACGCAATTTTTCAAATTGCGATTTTTGAGAAGTGTTGATTTTTGAATACAGAAGCAAGCGTAAACAGGCGCAATTTGAAAAATTGCGTCACGTTAAGCCCCTGTTTTAAAATGAAAAATGGACTACCAAGTTCCATCCAATCCCTGCTTCTTATACGCCACCGCCTTAATTTCAATCAATAAATTAGGGTGTGGCAATTGATGCACCGCCACCGTCGTTCGTGCTGGTCCGGTATGGTCAAAAAATGTCCCATAGACTTCATTGTAGCCTTTAAAATCTTTCATATCGACCAAAAAAGTGGAAATTTCACACAAGTCAGAAAGGTCTGCCCCGACGCTTTTTAACGACTCTTGGATGTTCTCAATGACGGCTTTGGTTTGTGCTCGAATATCAAGTTGCCAGTTGCCATTTGCGTCTTTTTCTGCGCCGACGTGGGTGTTATCCTTGCGCCGACTGCTTGTGCCAGAGACGAAAATTAAATCGCCGACGACTTTGACGTGTGGGTATTTTCCGAGGGGTTGGGCTTTATTTTCGATTACTTTAGATTGCATAATCTGGTTGATTTATTGATTACGTTAATTGGTTTTTTAAGGTACGAATTTGTGTCATTACGTCTTCCAAATTCAATTCTGAAACCTCCTTCCCTTCACACATTTTCAACAACAACTCATCCTGCTTGCGCCCCAATTCCATCGCCTGCGCATAAGGCATTTCAGGTTGAAAAGTCACCAGACCATATTTTGAATAATAGTCGTCAAATTGCATTTCCAATTGCATTTCCAACTTCCGTTTTTTTATAAAATCTTTATCATCCACGCGGTCTTGCATTTCATGAAAATTATCAATTGCCAAATCTGCAATCGCATCCGCATTTTTTACCCTAAGGTCTTCAAAACGGTCAAAAATCGCCGACCAATTGCCTTCCACTTCATTCAATACATCATCAAAAACGCGGACATCCTCAAACGACGCATTCATGCCTTGTCCATAAAATGGCACAATCGCGTGAGACGCATCGCCCATAATCAGCGTCTTGTCGTAGGCCTGCCACGGGAAGCATTTGATTGTTCCCAAAGTGCCAACAGGATTTTCAAAATATTCCTCTACATAATGCGGCATGTAAGGAATCAATTCCGGGAAGTACTTTTCAAAGAAGTCTTTAACTTTTTCCTTCGTATTCAAATTATTAAAACCATACTCGCCGCCATAAGGATGAAACATTGTCACTGTAAAACTACCATCCAAATTAGGCAAGGCAATAATCATAAAGCTACCTCGCGGCCAAATATGGAGTGCATTTTTTTCAATCTGATAGCCTCCATCTGCCGTTGGCAGAATACTCAGTTCTTTGTAGCCATGTCGCAAAAAGTCTTGCGAATAATTGAACAATAACTTTGTCGTTTGCCCCATCATGCTACGTCGCACTGCCGAACCAGCTCCGTCTGTTCCGATGACAATATCACCCGTCGCGGTAAACGTTTTGCCTGTATTTTCATCTTTAAAATGTGCCGTTGCTGTTTCTAAATCTACCTTCAAACATTTGTGTTCAAAATGCATTTCGATATTCTCCATGCTTTCTGCTTTGTCTAATAGTGCAATATTCAAACCGCCTCGCGACACCGAGTTGATATAATCTTCCTCGCGACCGCTATATGCGGAAAAGAATGATTCGCCACCCAACGGATGGATTTGTCTGCCTCGCATCGGAATACAATATTGCTTGATTTCTTCCTTCATACCGACCCTTTCGAGTGCCATCAATCCTCGACTTGACAATGCCAAATTGATGGAACGCCCCGCATCCACGTCTTCGCGCCGCATATCGGAACGGCGTTCGTGAAGGGCTACCTGGTAACCGCGTTGGGCGAGTCGGATGGCGAGGAGGGTGCCGCAGAGACCTGCGCCGACAATGATTATTTTGTCTTTCATGGTTGTGTTTTAATCTATTCCTAAATCGTCAACAATTTTTGCATTGTACTTAATATCCTTAATAGGA
>CAYUNA010000101.1:3526-10778 GCA_964445895.1 uncultured Saprospiraceae bacterium
GATTTACAACGAGTGTGGTTAATTTCATTTGATGAAAAAGCTAATTTTCTGACAATACATTCGTAAAAATCGCCTACGGTTAAAATATTTTCAGCCTCAATATCGAGTATTTCGATTTGAAATTTATTTTCTACTTCTACGATTAATTCTATACTGTCTAAGCCCATTTTTATAAGATTTTAAGCTAACGCCTTATCCAAAACCTCCACAAACCGCCAAACATCCCCAAACGAATTATACAATGGAATCGGTGCCACCCGAATCACATCCGGCTCCCGCCAATCTGCAATTACGCCTGCTTTCGTGATTTTATCAAACAAGGTCTTATCTGCACTTCGTACTTGAATCGACAGTTGACAACCCCGCTGACTTGTATCTCGTGGCGTAATTATTTTAATTCTATCATCCTTCAGCTCATCAATCAAATACTCCAAATAACCCGTCAATTTCACTGCTTTTGTCCGCAAGTTATTCATTCCTGCTTCCTCAAAAACTTCTAAAGAAGCCTTAATTGCTGCCATCGACAAAATCGGAGGATTGCTCAATTGCCACGCTTCCACACCTGGAATTGGGTCAAAACCATCCCGCATTCCAAAGCGCGTTTCCTTATTATGTCCCCACCAACCTGCAAATCGTGGCAAGTTTTTATTGTATGCATGACGCTCATGGACAAAGCAACCACCAAGGCTACCTGGCCCAGAATTTAAATATTTATAACTGCACCAGACCGCGAAATCAACGCCGCTATCGTGTAAATTTAACTCGACATTTCCTGCCCCATGCGCACAGTCAAAACCAACGATGCAACCTTTAGCATGCCCCAATTTGGCGATGTGTTTCATATCAAAAAACTGCCCGGTATAATAATTAGTGTTACCAATCATAATTAGTGCAATTTCGTCGCCCTCCTCCTCTATCACTTTTTCAATATCTTCCATCCGAATGCATTCCTCTCCGTCGCGAGCTTTTAACTCAATGAGGCTTTCTTTGGGATCAAAACCATGAAATTTAATCTGAGATTCTACCGCATATTTATCAGAAGGAAAGGCATCAAATTCGATTAGAATTTTGCTACGTTTCGCCGTCGGGCGGTAAAATGAAACCATCATCAAGTGTAAATTGACCGAAAGCGTATTCATCACCACGACTTCGATTGGCTTTGCACCTACGACGTTTGCCATTGCATTGGTGAGAAATTCATGATACGGCATCCACGGATTTTTGGCGTGAAAATGACCTTCTACGCCGTAGTTTTCCCAATCTAATAATTCTTGCTCAATTGCCGCTCGCGTCGATTTTGGTTGTAAGCCGAGAGAGTTGCCACAGAGATAAATGTAGGGCTCGCCATTCTTCTGCATTGGCAGATGAAATTGGTCACGGTATTTTTTTAACGGGTCAACTTCGTCCATTTTTTTGGCGAAAGCTAAAGTGTTTTGATAAGTCATTACTTGCTAATTAGTAGCCCGCCAGTTTAGTAGCGTGGCACATAAAAGTTAAATATTGCCACGCTGCTAAAGTAACGGGCTACTAAATTTTTTAGAAATATCGTCTCCTAACCACCGCATCACATTATCACACCAAATTTCTTCATGTTGTTTTTGAGTAATAATATTTTCCTTAACAGCTAAATCCAGCAATTTGCCCGGATAAGACGATTGAGGAACACTTTCCATTTCCCCAAGCGGATAAGGATCATCTAATCCCATAATAATCTGATCGGTACTGCCTTGTCGTTTTACCATCAATTCTAATGAAAAAGTATCGTGTACCAAGGTGTCAAAGAAAATATTAGGGTGCCCAATTGCTTTGCGAGGATGGTATTTTCCTTCAAATAAATCAGGGCGACCATCAAATCCTTGAATACGCCGGCCTAAATTAATCTGATTCAATTGCCCACCATGTGCAAAGCAAACTCGAATATCCGGATATTTTTCCTGGTAGCCATTTAAGGTGTAAAAATGATAGGCATCGGCACATTGCGCCAGCATCCAAACCAAGTGAAAACGCCAGGCTGTATTTTCTAATTGAATGAATTTTTCACCATCATACGGATGTATTTCAATCGCTAATTTATACTTATTTGCCAATTCTAAAATCGGCTCAATATCCTGGTCAAAAATCGACCGCCACGTCCCAATCGAGTCCATGAAATGCGTTGGCAGACACAAAACGCGTAAATTCAATTGCTCTACACATCGTTCAATTTCCCACAATGCACCACGCACAAAACCAGTATGCACCACGAAGCCACAAGTAAATTTATCAGGATGGTCGTGCTGTACTTTTGCATTAAAATCATTTTGAAAACGAAGCACCTGCTTCATTTCCTCTAATCGCAAACCGTTGCCATATAGCTGTGATAAATTCAAGACGACCGCGTGATCGATTTTGTTGCGTTCCATCCATTCCAGCTTTTCATCAAGAAAAAAACTGGAATCTGTGACAGGACGTTTCCAATTTTTTTGGAGCATGAATTTTCGGTCGTCGTCAATCCAGAATATTTCTTTGTCCTTCATAAACGAAGGAATTTGTTCTGGGTTGGGCAATAAATGGGAATGTCCGTTAATTCTCATGAAATTTTAGCTTTATTTGGATATGATGGTGAATTTAGCAATTCTTGGGTAATGAGTAAGAACAAAGGGTTCTAATTTAAAAATACAAAAGTTTTAGAAACTTTTGTATTCTCAAGTTAGAAACTTTTGTATTCTCAAATTAGAAACTTTTATATTCCTACTTGACAATAAATTGCTAAACTAATGTTCATCAAATAAATGATTGTTATAACAATAGCCCAGGGCTTTTTTGATAGACTTTGGCAAAACAGGCAACTCTGAACGAGGAATCAACAGCGTCGAAATATTATGTAAATCTTTGAAAATGTGGTGCTTTTCCGCTGTTTCGTGCAGATACAAATGGCCAGAAGACCCACCTGTTCCGACTTTATTTCCTAACATTCGCAGCACCATTTGTGCATGTCGATGTCGCCAGGTAGTCAAGGCTTCGTCAATATCAACAAGGGCAGTTAGCAGTTGAAAGGGCAATTGTAAAATTGGTTCGTCACGATAAAGATTAATAAATAAAGCCGCAATTGTTGCATCGTAACTTAAGCGTAATTCTCCTTTTTCAATCAACTCGTTGTGCTTGTCTTTATTCAAAACCGCTTCAAAATAGGTGTCAGTATTGCCTAACATTTTCAGCCGCATTTCTTTTTCTTCTTCATTCAAATAATTAGAGGCTTTGATGGCTTTCTCTTCTTTTTCGAGCATTCGGTTCACTGCTTCTTTATATGATTCTAAAAAGTCGAACCCATTTAATTCAATAAACGGCGTACGTTCCAACCAGGTCTCCATCGCATCAAATAAGGATTCGTTGGTAGAGGCATCTTTCAAGTGCTTTTGACGGTGTTCTGCAAATACCGTAAAGTAAGGGCAGCCGTTGTAGGTAAGCCGTTTTTTCTCCTCCAGTCCGAGTAGGTTTTCAATCATTCTAAATTGAAAACTTTGAAAACCAGACGCGGGAAACAAGTGATTCCTAAAATCTAAAAAATCCAGCGGCGTCATTGTTTCCATAATACGAATCTGCGCAATCAGCAATTTTTGAATTTCTACAATTCGCTTTAATCGATGAATTGCGGTGCCAATGCTGCGTTCATCGACATCGCCGGTCTGAAACATTTTGACTACCGACTTTAGTTCATGAATTATTTGTTTGAACCACAATTCATAAGCTTGATGTACAATGATGAACAACATTTCATCGTGTGCTGGTTCTTCATCCAATTCTGCACTACGCAAGTGCTGTGCATTGAGTAATTCCTTTAGTCCAAGGTAGTTTTTATAATGAACGGTGCTATATTTTTTTGCTTCTTCTTTCATAAAATTACTGGCATTTTTTAACCGGCCAAATGAATTTAGCGGTTACAGGCGAAGTTACAACCTTACCGTAAATTTAAGCTATTTGTAGCCCTTTTTTATGAAAAATTGCCCATTGAATTACACCTCTGGCAAATAGAAAAATTAAAAGTGCCAACCAAAGTGCGTCAATTTCATTCATTGTATTTTTTAATAGAAAAAAGCTACCCATATAGATAATTAGTGATAAAATCATACTGTCGCGCATTGCTTTTGAAGCCGTCAAACCAACGTAAATACCGTCCCAGATATAACTTGGCGTTCCTAAAATGGGGAGTAAAATCATCCAAAATAAGAAGGGAATTGCGGCTTGAATAACATTTTCTTTATCGGTAAAAATGTATAAAAGGTCTTCACCAAAAAAGAAATAAGCAGCACTAAATAATACCGCCAAAATCATTCCCCAGATAAAAGAATAGCGGATGGATTTCTGTGTTTTTTGCACATCGGTTGCACCTTTGTATTTGCCAACTAAACTCTCCGCGGCGAAGGCAAAACCATCAACAGCGTAAGACATCCAGTTTAAAAATTGAAGTAAAATAACATTAGCGGCTAAAACCAATTCGCCACCTTTTGCCGATTGGCTATAAAAGAATCCAAATGCTAAAGTTAGGCAAACTGTTCTGATAAAAATGTCTCGATTGATGGTTAAAAACTGTTGTAGTTCTTCTATTTTAAATAATGCTTTTTGCTTGAATTGCTTCACCAAATCACCATATTCCAAAAAGAAAAGTCCCAATGCTAAAAACAATCCAACGTATTGAGAAATGACTGTTCCCCAGGCTACACCCGCAACTTCCCAATTTAAATAAGCGACCATATAATAACTCAAAATGATATTAACCACATTGATGACAATTGTCAGAATCAACGGAAAAATCGCGTTTTGCATCCCAAAAAACCAGCCCATTAACGCATACAACGCCAACGTAGCAGGGGCTGCCCAGATGCGGATGAAAAAATACGATTCGACCAATTCGTACTGCGTCCCGTCGATATTCATCAGGTAAAAACTGGCTTGTGCGAACGGAATTTGTAAGGCAATCACCGCCATCGCCAAAAGCATCGCTACAACCAATGCTCGGCCCAATGTATTCATGATAAATGGCTCGTCTTTTCGACCATATGCTTGCGCAGTAATGCCCGTTGTGCCCATACGAAGAAAGCCAAAATTCCAATAAATAAAGTTAAAAATCATTGCCCCAACGCCGACCGCGCCAATGTGTGCAGGTGATAATCGACCCATCAATAAAGTATCAACCGAACTGATGAGTGGGATGGAGATATTGCTGAGGATATTAGGGATGGCAAGGCGAAGAATTTCTTTATTCATGATTTAGTTTTAAAGTGCGTCCGCAATGTAGAAATTATTGGAGTAGGGTTACAAAATTCACGTTTGTAATTTCAAAAACATACTCTCTTTAAAATACCTACACCAAAAAGCCTATTTTTGCGTTTCAATGCCAAAACCATGAAGTTGTATCAAAAGTTTTTCTGGCCAAACGCACCCCGAAATATTCTTTTTACTCCATCTTTAGAGTTCAATTTTTCTCTTAACGAGAAAAATTGCCTTGTGATACAGCTCCATTAAAATAGCAAACAAAAAGAAATATGAAATATATTTTTCCCATACTAATACTCGTCGTCCTCATCTTCGCCACTGCGTGCGACCCTGAAGATAATTTTACGACGAGTAGCAACGATAAGCTTGAGTTTTCGTTGGACACTTTGCGCTTCGATACGGTCTTTACACAACTCGGTTCGGCGACTCGATTTTTTAAAGTTTATAACCGTAGTAGCAAGTCCATCAAAATTAATCGGATGTATATTCCCGATGGAGCAGATTCTAAATTTCGCCTAAATGTTGATGGAATTCCTGGCAACGAAGCAATGGAAGTCACCATCTTTCCAAAAGATAGTATCTACGTTTTTGGAGAAGTTACGGTTGACCCTGACGATCCTTTATCTGCTAGTCCATTCGTAATTAATGATAAAATTATTTTTGAAACCAACGGAAATACGCAAGAAATTACGCTTGAAGCCTGGGGACAAAACGCCAATTACATCCCCAGTAGATTCAGTAAAGATGACGTGGTGACGCTTTCTTGTGACGGCAGTACTACGATTTGGGATGACCCCAAGCCATACGTTATATATGGTATCGTCGTGATTGATAATTGTGAATTGGTTATTCCAGCAGGTGCGCATATATATGTACACGGTGGATTGTCTAAAGTCGAAGATATGGGGGAAACCATTATTTACAATAGTGGACGCTTACAAATTGGTCCGACGGGGTCGCTAAAAGTAGAGGGGACTTTGGAAGACCCTGTTATTTTTGAGGGTGACCGTTTAGAAGAAAGTTTTGCGGAGGAGGATGGGCAATGGACGGGAATTGTTTTTAGTCCAACAAGTAAAAATAATTCATTTGAACACGCAGTCGTTAAAAACTCATTGCTTGGTATTTGGGTAGATTCAGCTGCTGAATTATCGTTAAAAAATACACAGATATTCAATACTTCGGGTATTGGGTTAGTCGGCATTCATGCTGAAATTACGGCAGAGAATAGCCTTTTTTATAATAATGGAAGCAATAGTGTTTTGCTAACTTACGGAGGTGATTATGATTTTAAATATTGTACCATCGCGAGCTATGGCGTGGATGCGGCAGCGTTAAGTATGGCCAATGGAATCAGGCAAGACCCGTTTAACCCTTGTGCTGGCTATGTTGCTAATGATTTGAAAGCACGATTTAAAAATTGTATTATTCACGGGTCGCGGAGAGATGAAATCAGTCTTTCTGATTTATCTGTATGTGGTCCGGTATTTGAATTTGACTATCAATTTGATAACTGCATTGTTAAATATGATGAACTGACCGACCCTCAATTTGGATTCCCTGACTTCCCCGAAAACTGTATCAATTGCATCAATGCATCTTCGAGTGATACCTTGTTTGTGAGTGTCAGTGACAATGATTATCATTTAGACACTTTGTCGATTGCTGAAGAATTTGCGATGCCAATCACTGGTATAACTTTAGATTTGGAAGGGAAAGATAGAGACTCACAGATGCCTGATGTGGGATGTTATGAGTATGCGCCAGAGTAGTTTTTATTATCAACGTAATTATGTCCAGAAGGGTTTTCTCATAAAAACTTAACGGCGCAGTGCGACTGCCCCATAAAGAGCATAAAATAGGGGAATCGCTCCGCGCTTCTGATGAAAAAACAACATTTCTACCAATAGAAATGTCGCTCTGCGCCGCCAAACAGTCCAATTTACTTTTTATAAGTGTCCGGGTACTTAACTACAGTGTAACAAAAGTTTCCTTGGATTTT
>CAYUNA010000102.1:0-10702 GCA_964445895.1 uncultured Saprospiraceae bacterium
AAAAACAAAATATATCTACAAAAAAGTATATTTATTTGATGAAATGGGTGTTTTTTAAGCAGCATTTTTCATTTTTTAAACGTTTGTTAAACGTTTCGTTAAGCAAATCTTAAAGCAAATATTCTAAAAAATTGAATAAATGTTTTAGCTTTGCGAGCTATTAGTATGAATTCTATTATTTAATCTAAATTTGAATTAGTATGAAAAAACTCTCACTAGCATTGTTTCTAGTACTCTTTGGGGTCACTTTTATGACAGCTCAAAGAACGGTAAGTGGTATGATCGTTGACAAATCGTCCGAGCCGCTTATTGGTGCGAGTGTCTTAGTTAAGGGCACTTCAGTCGGTACCGTGACCGATATTGATGGTAAATACAAAATTGATGTTCCTGCAGGGAGCAACATGTTGGTCTATTCTTACACGGGATTTGCAGACCAAGAAATCACATTAGGTGCGTCTAACGTCGTTGATGTAACTCTTGAAGAAGGAGTTGTTTTGGGCGAGGTAGTCGTAACTGCGGTAGGTTTGGAATCTAACAAACGAACACTTGGATATGCTGTTCAGAACGTTAATCCAGATGAAGTTACTGGTGCAAAAGAGGTGAACCTCGTCAATGCATTGAACTCGAAAATCGCGGGTGTATCTGTTGTAAGTTCTTCTGGATCTCCAGGAGCATCTTCTAACATTCGTATTCGTGGTAACACTTCTATTAATGGTACAAATGACCCTCTTTTCGTAGTGGATGGTGTGCCAATTAACAATTCTCAGTCTTACAATAATGGCGATTCTGTTGGTGATGTTGATAACTCAAATCGTGGTATTGATTTGAATCCTAACGACATTGCATCTATTACAGTATTGAAAGGACCTGCTGCAACTGCATTGTATGGTGTACGTGCTGCAAATGGTGCTATCGTTATTACGTCTAAGCGTGGTGCTGAAGGTAAGCCAAAAGTATCTATCTCTGGTAGCTATTCTTGGGATCAAGTCAATCAATTGCCTGACCGACAAGATACTTATGCACAAGGTGTTGTATCTTATGCTGGTCCACATACTTCAAGTGGATTTAGCTGGGGACCTCTTGTTTCTGACTTAGAGTACGCAACTGACCCTAATGCTCCAGGTGCTCCAGGTGCTCAATTTTTTGACCCAGATGGTAACTATATTTTTGACCAAAATGGTTACTTAGTACCAACAGGTGAAGGTAATGGTCAACCAGCTAACGTTTATGACCCTTACAACTTTTTTGTAACAGGTCAGACGTATGATTTGAATGCTTCTGTATCTGGTGGTACGGACAAATTGCGTTACTTCATGTCTGGAGGACGTTTGTCTAGCGAAGGTGTTGTTCCAAACTCTTCTTTCTCAAGAAATTCATTCCGATTGAATTTGGATGCTGAATTGACTGACCGATTGAGTGCAAGCATGTCTGCTAACTTTGTTAGTTCAGGTGGAGATAGAATCCAACGTGGTTCTAATATTAAAGGTGTGATGTTGGGATTGTTACGTACAACACCAACATTTGATAATGGTAATGGTAAAGAAGGACAAGCTGCTGCTGATGATTTGGCAACTTATGAGTCTTTCAATGGTAACCAGCGGTCTTACCGTAATGGTGTTTATGATAATCCTTTCTGGACAGTAAACAAGAACCCATCTACTGACCAAGTTTATCGTACTATCGGTAATGTTGGTTTGAAATACCAATTGACTGATTGGATGGCATTGTCGTACAAATTAGGTGTTGACCAATTCTCTGACCGTCGTGACGGTGCAATTGACATTAACCCAAGCCGTGGTGACTTCGGTCAAATTAGCCAATCTGTAATTGATAGCCGTGACTTGAACTCTGACTTGATTTTATCTGCAAATGGTAAGTTGAGCGAAGATTTGAGCATCAGCGGTTTGGTAGGATACAATGCTTTTGACCGTAACTCTACTCGTCAAAGCTCATTAGGAACGACATTGTCTATTCCTGGTTTCTATAATATTTCAAATACAACTGACGTAACTACTCAGCAGACAGTTGTTCGGAAACGTCTTTATGGATTATTTGCTACAGCAGATTTGAACTATAATGATTTCTTATTCTTGAACTTGACTGCTCGTAATGACTGGTCTTCTATTTTGCCAAAAGACAACAATACTTTCCAGTCTTACTCGGTAGCATTGGGTTTTGCAATTACAGAAGCATTAGGTATTAACAGTGATATTTTGGATTATGCTAAATTGCGTGGTTCTTATGGTAAAGTAGGTAATGATGGTGGAGACGCTTTCATTTTCTCTACAACAAACTACTTGAGTAGTGCAGTAAATAGTGGTGACGGTTTCTTTGCAAACAATAATCAATTCCCTGCTTATGGTACAAATGCCTTTGAACGAGGAGGTATCTTAGGAAACGGTAACTTGAAGCCTGAGAAAACAACCACTTGGGAATTGGGTGCTGAGTTTAAATTCTTGAACGGACGTTTAGGAGCAGATATTAACTACTTCGATTCTAAATCTGAGGATGTAATTATTGCAGTACAATTATCTGGAGCTACTGGATTTGGTAATGTAGTACAGAATGCAGCAACTATTACTAATAAAGGTTGGGAGATTACAGCTAACGCACAAGTTATTAAAACTAATGACTTTACTTGGGATATGGACTTGAATTTTACTGCTATCGAAAATGTAGTAGAATCTTTAGCAGAAGGTGTTGACAATATTGGTTTGAATGGTTTTACTTCTACTTCTGCTCAGGTAGTTGCAGGTGAGCCTTTTAGCGCAATTTATGGTACTGGCTTTCAACGAACTGACGAAGGTCGATTGATTATTGGTGCGGATGGTTCTCCATTAATTGATGCAACACCAAAAGCATTAGGTGATCCTAATCCAGACTGGACTGCAGGTTTCCGTAACTCTTTCACTTTCAAAGGTGTGACTGTATCTGCATTATTGGATTTCCGTCAAGGTGGTGACATCTGGTGTGGTACGTGTGGTATCATTGATTACTTCGGTACTTCTGCACGTTCTGCAGATGAAAGAGAAGATGTAGTTATTTTTGATGGTGTACAACAAACAGGTACAGATGGTGAAGGTAACCCAATCTTTGCTGAAAACAATACTCCTTTTGCTTTGGCTAATCCAGAAGATGGTTTGGGTTCTTACTACCGTGTTAAATATGGATTTGGTGGTAACACAGAAATGAGCATTTACGATGGTTCTTGGATTCGTTTGAGAGAGTTAGGTATTTCTTACTCTTTGCCAACGACTATGTTGGAAGGAACTTTCATCCAAGGAGTGTCTATCTCTTTGACTGGACGTAACCTTTGGTTGAGCACAGATTATCCAGGTATTGATCCAGAAACAAACTTGTCTGGTTCTTCTAATGGCTATGGTCTAGATTATTTCAACATGCCAAATACTAAGAGTTATAACGCAACTGTTAAATTGCAGTTTTAATTATAAATGTTATAACTATAGTCCATTTTTAAAAAAAAATCATAATAAAAAAATATGAAATTATTTAAATATTTCTTTTTATTTTTGGTAGTGGGCATGCTTTTTAATGCATGTAAAGACCTTGAGGAAATCAATGTTGACCCTACCCGTACAGCGGATGCTCCGTTGGATTTATTATTGCCAGAAACTACTGCACAGATTATGTTCAACAAAGGAACAAATCCTTGGCGGGTAGCTGGTATCATAATGCAGCAATTTGTGGGTACTGATGCTCAACAATTGGCATATAATGATTACAACTTAGAAGAAAATACTTTTAACAATTATTGGAGAACTGGTCTTTATGTAGGTTCTTTGAAAAGTGCTCAAGTAATTTTTGATCAAGCAGAAGAGCAAGGAAATAGTAATTTCTACAAAGGCGTTGCTAAAGTTATCATGGCAAATGAATATGGTACTGCAACATCTATGTTCGGTGATATTCCATTGACAGAAGCATTGCAAGGTTTGGACGTTTTGCAGCCAGTTTATGATATGCAGGAAAACGTTTATCCAGCAGTACAAGCTATGTTAGATGAAGCTATTGTTGACTTGAATAATTCTGCTGGTGAGGTTACTGGTGGTGATTTGATTCACAATGGAAGTGCAGCAGCTTGGATTCAAACTGCTTATGCTTTGAAAGCACGTTATGCTTTTCACTTAACTAAGCGTGATCCAAACAAAGCTTCTCAAGATGCTTTGAGTGCTATCGCAAATGCATTTACTTCTGCTGCTGACCAACCAACTTTTACATTTGGTACTGCTCAGACAGACAACTGGGGGTTAGCTAAATTTGGTAATGACCGTCCAAATACTTTGGGTATTGATGACCGATTTGCTGACTTGATGATGAACCGTGCTGATCCACGTATGAGTGTTTTCATGTTTGGTGAGCCAGGTGCTTGGCAATACTACGGTGAGCCAGAAATGGTTTGGGCACAAAATAATTCTACAATTCCATTGATTTCTTTGGCAGAGTTGAAGTTTATTGAAGCAGAAGCAATTGTACGTACAGGTGGTTCTGATGCTGATGCATCTGCTGCTTTGGAATGTGCATTGTATGAAAGTTTTGCCTTGTCAGGTGTGGATGCAGATACTGCATTTATTCAAGGACAAGCAGCACTTTCTGGTACTATGGAAGAAAAAATTCAGCACATTGTTGAAGAAGCTTATGTTAGCTATTATGGCTACAACTTCATTCAAACTTGGGTGAATTTCCGAAGAACAGGTTATCCTAACTTGACTCCTTCACCAACTGCTTCTCCAGGTTTGGATCCTTCAGGCGTTGTTCCTGAGCGATACCTTTACCCAGACAGTGAAACTCAGTCTAATGGTGCGAACGCTGATGCGGCTCGTGCTCGACAAGGTGGTGGATTATTGGATGCTCCAATGTGGGCTTTCCAATAGGATATTCAAAATCTTTAGAAGTAGAATGTGTTCTAACTTTTTTTGATAAAACATATTCTACTTCTAACTTCTCTAATTATTTTAAAATGACTTTAAAAAATACGCTTTTATTCATCTTTTGTTTGCCTTTGACTTTAATGGCTCAACAAAATGCAGAACAACCAGCTTTTACGAAAGCTAAACTGCTGCCTGGCGAAGCTATTGAAACGTTCAATTTGATTGAAAGAAAGACTATTAAGCGAGTATTTTTTATTGACGAATGGTCGGAAGGCAACTTTCTTTTTTCTACAAACCAGCAAACACGACGAACTTTTCCATTGAAATACGATGTTCTGAATCAAGAACTGAATGTAGATATGGCTGGCTCGATTTACTTGGTGCCCTTAGATTCTATTTATGGTTTTACGCTTGAAAATCTTTTAAGTTTAAAAGACTATGAATTTACAGTAAGGAAATCAGGAAAAGGAAAAAGTGCTGAGATTTTTGAAGTTTTAGTAGATGGTCAATATCAATTATTGGTAAAACATGTTGCCGAAAAATTGCAAGCTGATTATCAACCTGCTTTAGATACTGGAAGTCGAGATGAAAGAATCGTCAAAAAAGAATACCGGTATTTCATAGACAATGAAGGACGTTTGTTAGAAATACCAAAGAAGAAAAAAAGTGCGGAAGAATTATTTAGCAATTATCCAAGCGCTAAACAATATTTGGCAAAAAATAAAGTCAATTTTAAAAATAAGGAAAATCTGAAAGGGTTAATCCTTTTTATGAATAACAATTAATAAAAATAACATGAAAAAAAATATCTTATTTTACTTGTGTTTTATCTTAATCGGAGGACTTACGATTTCTTCTTGTACTAAGGATGAAGACGAGAACCAATTCTCTTCTATTGACGATGTGCGAGGTGCCGTTATCAATGGTTCTGTTGGTGGTTTAGGTTTCTACAACTTAGGTGACGCTACTGCCTCTATTACACTTAGTGTTGATGACTTTGGTGAAGATGTTTCTTCTGTAACATTGCTAAAAAGCATTAATGGTGCAGCAGCAGTAGAAGAAACTAAAATTACTAGCTTCCCAGCGGAGTTGACATTTAATTTAAACGATGCTGTTGCTGGTACAGGATTAACTATTGATGATCTTGCTGTTGGTGACAATGTTACTTATACTTTCGCAGATGTAGTTACTGCTTCGGGTACTTACCCTTCAGGTAGAACTTTACCTGTAAATATTACTTGCCCAGGTCAATTGACAGGTACTTTTGCTATTTCTACTATTGCAACTGGTATCTTTGCGAGTCCAGACCCTTATGTTGGTATGGTTCGATTTGAAGACATTGGAGGTGGTACTTACAACGTATTTACTTTGATTCCTGGTACAACAGACGAGTACTTTGAAGATCCGTCTTTAGGTTCTTACTATGCTGGTTATGGTACAACTGCCCAAGGTAACTTGCCAAACGGTGACGGTGGTGCAGGTAATGTACAAGTCAAAGAAACTTGTGGTGTACTTTCTTTCATCGGTGCAAGCCAGTGGGGTGAAATCTTTACATTCTCAGGAGTAGAAGTTGATGGTATGACATTGACACTTACTTTTGAAAATGATTACGGTGAAAGTGGCGTTGCTACCATCACTCGTGATGACGAAGATTGGGCTTCTAACTTGAGCTTATAATCAAGCTTCCACTACGGTGGGAATTTGCAATAAAAAAGGCAGCAAACTTAATTGTTTGCTGCCTTTTTGCGTTTAGTACACTGTGAACCTCAATCACATTTTCGTTCTTTAACAAATTTCTATCCGCCCGCACCACGATTTTCTTTTTTCAGACGGAGCAAAAGCTGGATTTTTCATAAAAATCCAGCTTTTGCTCCGTCTATAAAAAAATCACGTGGTGCGGGCGGACAAAAGATAGAAAATTCTATTTATTTCGCGTTCCTTAGGCGATTTGTGAACATTACATTTGATGCATCGCTCTATTTTACAACCTTTACTTTTTTCAAATAAAACCCTTCCGCTGTCACTATTTTTATAAAATATATTCCCGAACTCAACCCATTTAAATCAACACTTACTGTTCTCAATTTATTTTCAAAAAACAACTGTTGTACACGCTGTCCAAGATTGGTGAAAACTTCAACTTGTTCAATGTGCGCAACGCCCGTATCTGTTAATTCAATACTCAATTCACCTTTTGTTGGATTAGGAAAAATAGTAATAAAATTATCTGCCAACCGAACATCCCTAACATTATTTATAATCGCAATCGTTGTGTCTTCTTGAATGTCAATCAACTGATTTACCGCAACATCATAAATGGTTTGTTGCCGTTGCCCACCTGTCCAAATTACTTCGATACTATCAATTGTGGTTGCATCTTCTAATCCAAAGTGCAACCGCTGACTGTTGTGCGACGCGTGACTACTTCCGCCACTAACTTCTCGCAGCAAGGTTCTTCCATTGGCATGTAAAAAGACTTTTGACCCAACAGCATCCCGGTTGACTTCTACGCCTTCCAGATTCATTTGTAGCCAGTTTTTCTCATTGCCTTTATTATTTTTAAATAACCGGGTATACCAATTATTTGCTCCAATTGGTACATTTAAAACTACGGAGACGATGTCTAAATCTCCATCATTGTCATAATCTGCATATGCCATACCGCGAGCCACTTGCTCGTTATCAATACCATAATCAAGGCTGCCATCCAGGAAATTACTTTGTCCGTCGTTGATGAATAATTTGTCATTCATATACAATTGTGACGGTAAAAAATCAGGACTCGGCACATATCCATTCGCCACATATAAATCTAAGTCCATGTCATTGTCTATATCCAAAAATGCCGTTCCCCAACCGACTGTCAGCAGACTGTCTTCAAAAATATAAGTATCATCTACTCCCGCTTCATTGGCAATGTCCGCAAAGGTAGCTTGATTGTTTTCGAGTAAGGAATTGCGACCAAAATTGGAGACATAATAATCAAAATCTAAGTCTTCATCAATGTCACCCACAGCGATGCCCATGCCATACATTGGGACGTCAGCGGAGTAATTTTCAGCTACTTCCGAGAAAGAAGTTTCTTCATTTTGATATAATTTATTCGGTTGAATCCATTCCCCAAAATCGTTGGCAATATAAATATCCAAATCTCCATCCATGTCAAAATCGGTAGAAGTCACTGCCAATGCGCAACCCGTATCCGCCAAGCCATTGTCGATTTTTTCAAAACTGCCGCCCCCTAAGTTTTTATAAAAAGTATTTTGAAAACATTCGTGATCAAAACCCGATACATTGCCATCGTCATCGTATAAGAATTGACCAACTGCTACATAATTGACTACATAAATATCCAGTAATCCATCCAAATCAAAATCTACGAAATTTGCGCCCATCGTAAATGCAATATCCTGACTGTTTTCTTCCCAGATTTCATTGAATGTGCCATCTCCATTATTGTAAAAAAGTAGATTTCTAACCAAATCACCGCCCTGACTATCGCCTCGCGTATGCACAAATAAATCCTTGAAACCATCATTGTCAATATCTCCCGCAATCACACCGACGGTATACACATCTGTTGTCATTTGAAAACCTGCTGCCACGCCAATTTCTGCAAAAGTTCCATCGCCTTGATTTTCGTAAAATTGGTCACGGTCACGTCCCGAAGTCAAATATAAATCCTCATCTCCATCGTTATCATAATCAAAAAACGCTGCGCCACCGCCCATGAAATCCTGATGCTTCAAGACATGATTGATACCCGCTGAGTCCGAATATTCTGAAAAATGCAGTACAGGAGGTGCAATCGGCGCTGGGTTGACAATCTCTACGTCAGCATCTACTTCAATCATTCCATTGGTCGTGCTACCTTCAATAACGGTAATCTTTTGATTGGCAGACACATTATATAAGCGGTCAACATGCCCCGTTGTCCAGGTAATGCGAATCGAATCAACCGTTGTTTGATTACCTAAGCCGATAATTTCTGTATCTGAATTTTGTCCCATAAACGCATAGCCTGCATGCGTGTAGCGCATTTGATACTCCCCGTTGGTAAAGCATTCAATCTTCGAGCCTACGCCGTCCCGATTACTCCAATAACCTTGTAATTTGACTTTTAGCCAATTGGCATCACCGCCGCCGTTTTGCCAAATTTGAGCATGGTGAGGTGTGACATTAAGTACAAAAATATCAGGATAACCGTCGTTATTAAAATCACCAACGGCATTGTTAAAACTACTGACAGTGTCGCCAGAAAATCCCGCATTAGGCTCAATAAACCCTCCATTTCCTTCATTTCTAAAAAAGGTACTTGAATTTTCATTTGCCCCTGCCTTCGAACCACTCACATACAAATCCAAATCACCATCATTGTCTGCGTCCAAAAAATTAGACCCCCACGTTAATCCATAAACCGCGACTCCTGCGTCAACTGCTACATCCTCAAAAGTCGTTTGTCCGTTGGTTGTCCCTACATTATGCAAGAGGGAATTTCCGTTTGGCAAATCCGACAAATAAATATCTTGTTGCCCATCATTATCATAATCGCCGATGGTGACTGACATCGCATCCATGACTAAATTCGCATTCGCCAAAGAGTCATTAGAAAAGGTGCCATCTCCATTATTTTTTAATAAAGTATTGCCAGCAGCTTTATCGTTGGCAGTATATAAATCTGGCCACTTGTCATTATTATAATCAAAAAATGCTGCACAAAATGCCTTTTTACCTGGGTCACCTGCTTGAGAAACCGTTGTTACATTGGTAAATGTGCCATCTGCATTATTTTTAAATAGCATATTTTCATTCGTCGCTGCCCCTTGTCCGGTGCGCAAAGAAATATAAACATCCAGCCAGCCATCTCTGTTGTAATCGCCCCAGCAAGCTCCGTAATGCTGATAATCATGGTTGGGAAAACCAGCTAAAAAAGTGACTTCCTGCATCAACATATCGCCATTATTGCGGTATAGTCGATTCGGTCCACCCCAAGTATTCACCCACAAGTCTTTGTCGCCATCATTGTCATAATCGACCCAAATGATTTGCTTTGCTAAATCATTATGACCGACCAATGGTGGAAATAGTTTTTCAAAACCATCTCCTGTATTTTCATAAAAATCCAGAAATTCACCTTCATCCGTTGATAGCGTCAAGTCGTCTAACCCATCTTGATTAAAATCGTAAAAGCTAACACCGCCACCGCCTAAAAAACCGAGCGGAAAGGTGTGGTCAATTTCTAACGCAGTAGCCTGGTCAGAGTAAAAAATTTGCGAAAAAACCTGTCCAATTAATAAAATGGAGAGACAAGTAAGTATTGTTTTTTTCATACTAATTCGATATATTGCACTGTAACAAAAGTTTCTGTGCATTTAAAACCAGAGGAGTTTGAGGATTAAAAATGATTTTGCAAAAATCGTTTTTCATCCTCAAGAACCCCATTGTTTTTATTGGAGGTCGAAAATTTGCAATTTTCTCCCTCCTTAAAAACCAAAGAAACTTTTGTTACACGGTAATACTACACTGTAAAGTAAGTTTCTTTGAATTATGAGAAGCGAGAAAATCGCAAGATTTTCGAGCTTCAAACATCTCACTACCCCGCGCCGCAGGCGCGGGGCGGTAGGGTGTTAAGGGAGTAAAACGGTTTTTGCAAAGACCGTTTTGCCCCCTTAAAATCCATTTGTGAAAAATGTAAAGAAACTTACTTTACACAGTAATAGGGATTGCATATTTAAAAAAATAAAATTACAAAAATCTGTGGAAAAAGGGTTTTCTCATAAAAAAAATAAATTGGACTGGGTTGGCGCGGAGCGACT
>CAYUNA010000103.1:0-10695 GCA_964445895.1 uncultured Saprospiraceae bacterium
GCTCTTTTGTGATTATCAGTCGGTTCGCACGGCGAAAGGGTTGGTTATAGATGGAGCAAAAACTGTGTTTTTTCTTGAAGAAACACGGTTTTTGCTCCGTCTTTAGAATTTAATTTTTGTCGGGTCAAGTGGATACAGATTTGAGGAATAAAAAAACCATCCTTTCACTTCCGCGAAAAGATGGCTCAAAAAATTATTTATTATGAGTATTCTTTATTCTCGTATTTGAACCGAAGAGTTGAGCATAACCCACCTCTTCGGAGACATTTTTTTCTTTATCGTTGAATTTGTACAAAGCCAGACTTCGTTTCTCCTTCACCGTATTTAAACATATAGAAATAAGTACCATCTGGAACAACTAAATTGCGGTACTCTCCCGTCCAAAGGCTACCTTTTTCATAATTTAAATCATGGAAAACTCGATTACCCCAGCGATCAAAAATCAACAACTCATTCTCTGGGAACATGTCTAAGTTTTTAATCATAAATCCATCATTAACGCCATCACCGTTTGGTGAGAAACCATTCATTGGTTCGGGTTCTGTGCATTCAATAAGTAAGTTGACTGTTGCTACATCGCAACCGTTTTCATTACAAATTTCATAAGTGAAGGCATCAAAGCCACAATACTCCAAATTAGGAGAATAAACCACATTATTACCATCAACAATTACAGAACCATTAGCTGGATTTTCAGTAATATTAATGCTAACGAATGTGCCATTAATCTCGTCATTTTCTAAAACTGGAATTGAGACCGCTTCATTAAGTTGTGTGGTGTCACCGTCGATATTCGCGTCTGGTAATAAGCCACTGTTGATGACGTTAACCGTCAAAAACACGGTATCACACAAGTCGTTGTCGTCACAAATAACCAACAATAAGTCAGCCGTACCGAGGTTGAGTCCTGTATAATTAATGCAATTGTCATCAATGGTGTAATCCAAATTGTCACAGTTGTCACAAGTCACTTCTAAGGCACTTGGCGTCCCTGGCACTTGTGCGTCATCGAAGCAGTAAGTGCCGTCGTTATTGAGTAAAACGTTTTGTTCGACGATTTCTGGTTGGATACAGAATACTTCAATAATCATTGTATCAGCACAAGCTTCAGCGTCTGTAAATATCATTTGGTGCGTACCGACCGCCAACCAAATCATCGTACCATTTGGCAACAAATCAGTGCTTGGTTCAAGGTTGGCAGTACCACCAGTTGCTGTTTGCGTTACTTCAATCATTCCGTAAGTAAACGCTGGATTTCCTCCACCAATATTCAAGGTTGCTGGATTCAATGTCCATGCGCCTGTTGGGTCATTATTGTTCATTATGCTAACCAGTTCGGCAACAGAATTAAACGTTCCAGAAATACTGGTATTATTCAAATCCCAAGTGAAATCATACGGTCCGTTATTTCCACCATCTGGAATAATGACGGATGGATAAGTAAAAGTCGTATCATTCATACAACCTTCTAAGTTTCCAGTGTATTCGACTCCATTATCGGTAATGCCAAAAGTTAACGCTTCAGAAAATGGTACATCCAAACAGACTGCACCTAAGCCATCACAATTTGCTGTTTGTACCAAGGCTTCTTCTATTGAAATGAAATCTTCACAAGGCACGTTACACGCTTCTACCGTAATGGCAAATATGGTCGTATCACATACATTATTGACATCGCAAGCCACGAAACATACCGTGTCAACACCCGCAAAAGCAGGCATTGGGCTGTAAGCAAAGCAAGTATCGCTGACGAAAGACAACGCACCATTTGTTGGCTGTTGACAAACAGTAACACCTTGCAAATCACCAGTCAATTGACTTAAATTGATGCATAAATCAATTGAATTCATTCCACACATTACGGTATCTGCGATTGTCTCCGTCGTTGGACCAGATGGGTCACAATCCATAGCGACCGCCATATCAATTAATTCAACTAAGCAACCATTTTCGTCCGTCACCGTTACGCTGTATGGTGTATTTGGTAGTAAACCAGTCGCTTCATTGGTTGTTGAAATATTATCTGACCAAGTGTAAGTATAGTTGCCTGTACCTGTCACATCAATCGTAATTACCCCGTCATTGCCTGCACAAGAAGCATTTTGAATCGTTGACGTCGCCGTGAATGGCACATCATCCTGAACAACTTCTGTGCTGACCACTTGCAAGCAACCATTTTCGTCTGTCACCGTAATTTGGTATAAGCCTGCTGCCAACTCCGTTGCTTCATTTGTCGTAGAAACATCAGGCTGCCAAGCGTAAGTATAAACGCCTGTCCCTGTCACGTCGATAGCAATTGTACCGTCATTATTGGTGCAAGAAGCATTTTGAACGGTCGCAACTGCGGTGAATTGAACATCATTTTGTAAGATTTCAGCAGTCACAATTTGCTCGCAACCGTTTTCGTCTGTTACTGTAATTTGATACAAGCCTGCCATCAAATTCATCGCTTGATTCGTAGTTGAAACATTTGGTTGCCAAGCATAAGTGTATGTGCCCGTGCCAGTATTTGTAATCATAATACTGCCGTCTGTAGCACCACAATTGGCATTGACCGCAATGGCTTCAACTGACCAGTCAACTGGCGTACTTTCTACCTCAACTTCAATCGTTATTTGACAGCCATTGGCGTCTGTAATCGTCACAGTGTATGTTCCTGCTGCTAAGTTTTCAGCTGTATTGGTCGTTGACACATTTGGTGACCAAGTGTAGGTCAATCCGCCTGGGTCATTCGCTACCGTCAAGGTTGCTGTGCCATTGTCGTTGCCACACGTAGTTGGCGTAGAATCAGCCGTGGCAGACCAAGTTGGCATCGTTCGATTAATGGTAACAGACGCGCTGGCGGTACAGCCAAATTCATCGGTTGCCATGATTTCGTAAATACCTTGAGATAAGCCAAATGCTGCATTTGTAGTCGAAACAGATGGTGTCCAAACGTAGCTCACTACTCCATTTTGATTGGCTGCAGATAAAGAGATTTCACCATTTGCATTCATGCAAGTCTCGTCATTTTGCGTATCAACAGTTAATTGTAAATCACATGGTTGACAATCGTTGGCAACTGCTAAGTTTTCTAAGATAGTCTGGCATCCTGTTGCGTCTTCTACCGTTACCGAATAAGTCTGACTTGCGGTCAAACCTGTCGCATTGGCAGTAGTAGAAACTGCTGGATTCCAAGTATAAATCATTGCCCCAACGCCACCTGTTACGGTTAATGAAAGTGTTCCATCATTTTCTAAACAGCTTTCTGGCGTTGCCGCAAAATCCACTTTTAATTCATCTGGTTCAGTAATTTCTATTTCTAAAGAAGCGCTACAATTAGCAGTCGTATTTGAAATAGTATAAACACCCGCAGTCAAGTTATTCATTGGCGTTTGACCAACAGTTCCATCTGCATTTGAAATGGTGTAAGCGGTGTTTGTATTTGAAATAACTGAACCATTATTTTCACCAAAGCAAGAAATATTAGTTGTTAAAATATCACTCGCTGTCAACGTTGCCGGGTCGATATTTTCAATAGAAATAATTGTTTCTACGGTACAATCGGTTGCCGCATCAGTCACAGTTACAGCATAATCGCCACCAGTTAAATCGTTGGCAACATTGCTACTGGAAACGTTTGGCGACCAAGTGTAAGTCAAGTTTCCTTCCATTCCTGAAACCGCAATTTCTACACGTCCCAAGTCACCTTGACAAGTTGGTTGGGTAACATTTTCATTATCAATTGACAAGTTACAAACAAATGGTGCTGGCTCAACAGTCACATTAAGATAAGTAGTATCGCATTGATTTGGATTGTTATTATAACAGTGAACAACACCAATTTGGTCAGGAGAATCCCCCAAATAACCAGGCGCTGGCGTTAAGGTCACACATTCTCCATCAATATTTGTACATTCCACAGTTGCTGTATTTCCATTCTGGAAAATAGTGGCGCTGGTAATCACTCCTTCATAATCCAATTCATTTGTTGTCAAACAAACTTCTTCCTCACCTTGTATAGTTGCCGTTAAAAAGTCAATACAATCTTCTTCCTCGATGTTGAAATAAATTTTTTCATCACAATCAGGGAAGTCCGGTAGGGAAATAATTAAAACATACGCACCTGGAGGTAGATTTGTAAATTCGTTACCCGCAGGGCTTTGTGTACCAAAATTTGGTAATAACAAATAGTTGTATAACGATGGGTCAATGTTCATGTCAACAGTGATAGAACCGTTGGTTTGACCACATTCGGCATTTTGAATATTGGTTCCGTTCACTAAAATATTTGGACAATCGCACACATCTTCTACTGTAATTACTTGAGAATCTGAGCAAGAATTACCACAATTATCTGTTGCAATCCAAGTTCGAGTCAAGACATAGCCACAGCCGTCCTGGTTCGCAATTTGAGATTCTACCAACTCAATTTCTACATCATTATCACAAACATCCGTTGCCATGACATCCGCAGGTGCTGGTACCTCTTCAAAGGCTTGATTGACTGTAATATCTGCTGGAATGTCAGACAAAATTGGTTTATCTTCATCAATAAAACGCATGATGATACAAATCTGACTTTGGTTACCACAGCCATCATCTGCTTTCCAACAGCATTCTAAGCGGATAAAGTAGCCGTCTTGTTCACAATCGCCAATGGTTTCCATTTCCATGAAATTGATATTGACATCGTTGCAATTATCCGTCGCAATCACGTCGTCTGGACCGAAAGGAATCGGTTGGTCACAGGTTAATGTCAATGAATCACCATCACTCAAACCATTCAAGGCAGGATGATTGAATTCAATTTCTGGTGCTGTTGTATCTACAATTGTAATCAATTGAGTCGTCGTTTCTTCGTGCCCACATTCATCAGTTGCTGTCCATACACGGATACATTTTTGCGAGCAAGTCGCTTCGTCGTAAGGCAACAACAAGGTCGTTGTGTCAACCGTTGGTGGCGAACACATATTAGTAGCTGTCAAAATTGGGAACGGTGGCTTGTCTTCATCACATTCAATAGTGATGTCGTCTGGACCATCTTCCAAAACTAAATTATCGACCATAACCACAATTTTCTGCTGTGCCCATGCGCCATTCAAACAATCGTCGTAAAAGAACCACGAACGAACAATTTTATAAACTTCACAAGTATCTCCAAGGATAACTTCCTCAAAATCCATTTGTACATCATCATCACAATTATCAGTTACTGTCAAGACTGGAACTGGTGGAATACTATTGCAATCAACTGTCAAATCTGAAGGCAAATCAACAACTGGAGGCGTAGTATCGGTGATGAAAACAGTGATGGTAACTTCTGTGAAATTACCACAGTTGTCCTCTGCATACCAAGTCAGGGTACGTTTTGAATAATAACCATCCGTTTCACATTCACCCTCTTCTACTACTTCGGTAAAATTAGTCGTTGGATTCGGGTCGCAATTATCATCATAAACAGCATCACTTTCTACGATAGAATCAGCGTCATCGCATTCTAAAGTTACCGAACCACCATCAGAAACACCCGTCAACAAAGGATTGCTAAACGTAATCGTTGGTGCAGTTGTATCGTCTAAAGTGATTTTTTGAGTATTTGTAACGGTATTGCCGCAATCATCGGTCGCCGTCCATTCTCGAATGATAAACATCGGACAAGTCCCTGTGATGGAAGCATCCACGAAAGATAAATCTGGATCAGTATCGCAGTTATCTACTGCTTTTACATCAGAAGTAATGTCTTCATCACATTCTACAGTCAAGTCAGGAATATTAATGATAAATGGTGCAGCTGCGTCGATAAATCCAGCGTCGATATTGGTCACAAACTCCCCGCCACCGATAACAAATGGCGCAGTTGACCCCGTACCTGGGTTCACGTCACTGTCAATTGTATCGTCGTTGCCTTGGTCTTGTTGTGCATAATCCAACCCTACACCAGGTACTGCGAATGTTAAGGTATAATTACCTGCTTGTACATTCATAAACATATAGAAACCCATCGCATTCGTCAAGCCACTAACGGTGGTTGAGTTGTCCAAGTTACTCAATGTTACTTCGACATTTGGAATACCCGTTTCGCCAGCATCCTGGATACCATTGTTGTTACAATCTTTGAAAACAAAGTCGCCAACGCTTCCAAACGGCAAGATGAAACCAGCAGAAACATTGTCAACACCAACTGATGGATTGAAAGAAAATACTGCTGTTTGACCTGTAATTGAATCAGCGTCGCTATCTAAGTTGTCGTCGTTACCTTGATCTTGAGGAGAACCTTCGTAATCGTTATTTCCGGTAGAAGCCGTATCAAAAATCACGTAATAATCACCCGCTGGCAAATTTGGAAATTCGTAAATACCACTACTATTGGTCATTGTTGTCCCAATTGGCATTCCTGTATTATTGTCAAACAAAGTCACCGTTACATTCGGAATACCTTGTTCATTATCATCCATAATACCGTCGCTATTTGCATCACCAAATGCGATGCCGCTAAGGGTTGCAATTTGATAGAAACCTGCATCTACCTCGTTGTTATTTCCATTTACAGGATTAAAAGCGATAACGTCTGTTTGTCCAGTATTTGGATTTGGATCAGAATCGTTTTGACCATTTCCAGTATTTTGCGGAGAACCAACAAAATTACTTATGCCCGCAGTATTGGTTGTTTCATCAAAAACAACGATATAGTTTCCTGCTTCTAAATTTGGAAAACCATATAAACCGATGCTACTCGTCGTCGTGGTTGTAATCACTGCATTTCCATTATCTGCATCCAACAAAGTAACGGTCACTCCTTCGATACCCGTTTCACTAGTGTTAGCGACACCGTCCGTATTTATATCATTGAAAACAAAGCCACCAATCATGCCGTTTGGCAAATAAAAACCTCCGCTGATAGAATTATCGTCGCCTTCGGTTGGGTCAAAACTAAATAAACTGGTTTGCCCAGTTATAGCGTCCGCATCACTATCGACAGAATCGTTCGTACCCACATTTTGAGGAGAACCAAGGTAGTCGGTATTACCTGTATTTGCCGAATCAAAGACTACATAATAATCACCTGCCAATTGGTTTAGAAAAGAATAAGTACCATCTGTGCCAGTTGTAGTGGTAGCAATCTGATTATCATTTTCATCAAATAACGTCACTGTTACATTTTCCAATCCTTGTTCACCATTATTTAAAATACCATCTGAATTATCATCTACCCAAGCAAAACCACCGATAGTTGCCGTTGCAAAATAACCTGCATCAACGTTATTGAGACTACCGTTAACTGGGTCAAATGCAATCACGCTTGTTTGCCCATTTGTAGGATTTACATCGCTATCTGTATTGTCGTCATTGCCTTGGTCTTGTGGAGAACCTTGAAAATTAGTAACGCCCGCCAAGTTAGTGGTTGCATCAAAAGTTATGATATAATTACCTAAAGGAACGTTCGTGAAAACATAGTTTCCGTTACCATCCGTAAATGCTGTTCCGACTACTGCATTGTTGTTATCTGCGTCTTGTAAAAGAACACTAACTCCTGTAATTACATCTTCGCCTGCATCTTGAATACCGTCACCATTTAAGTCATTAAAAACGTTACCCCCAATGTCGCCATTTGGTGAAAACAAACCCACATCTCTCGTTTTATCATTACCATTAGCTGGGTCAAAATTAAACGGTGCAACAATTCCTGTCGTTTCATCAGGATCACTATCAATAGTATCGTCGTTGCCAACATTTCCTGCTACAAACATATAATTGGTTCCGTTTGCTGCATTATTTGCATTAAACTCAATACTGTAATCACCAAAAACAATACTCAAAAAGCAGTAAGTACCATCAGGATTTGTATTAACTGTAGTTATTAAATTCAAATCACCATCATAAAGTATTGCCGTCACACCACCAATTCCACCTTCACCAGCGTCTTGCAATCCATTATTATTTGCATCATTAAATGCGACACCACCAATTGCCGCAACGGGGTTAACATTTGTACCAGAAAAACCAAAGTCGTAAGAGTGATCGACAAAACCTTCGCCCCCAGTCGTAATTGTAATTGCAGGATAACCCGCAAAGTTGCCTGGCATATTATTCGCCGCTAACACGGCATCTGAATCCGTTTTATCAGGATTTTGACCACCACCAACATCAGCATTGGTGACAAAATAAGTTCCTGATAATTGCATTGTACTTACGTCAAATTGTCCACCTGTACCCGCAATGATGTGGTAGGTCGTATTGGCGGTAATTGTTCCGCTATTTAGTACATTTTCATTAAAATTATATTGTCCATTGGCGTCTGTCGTCGTCGTTCCTAATTCATTTCCAGCATCATCTAAAAGTGTCACATTGATACTTGCAAACGCAGGTTCACAACCATCTTGAATACCATCTTCATTACTGTCTTCCCACATATATCCACCAATTTCTAAAGGCGCGCCCAAATCACACATTGTAATCAAAGCCCCTAAACCATTGGCTTTTGAGAACGTAGAAATACTTGAATTACCAGTTTGAAACAAGCGGTATCCCCGAAAACGAGTCTCTCCAGTAGTATTGCTCATGTAATTTACACCACCAATATTCAAACTTGTACCCAATGGGTCTAGTGAAGTTGTCGCTACTCGTCCAGCCCCAGGATAAAATGCCAAATCACCTTGTGCAGTCTCTGCGTGAGGCGTATTGGTAGAAGACACTGGAAAATTGAATAAATCATTAAAGTAAAACTCTCCTCCGCCTGGTCCTTGACCATTGCCAACACCTGAGAAGTTGCCAGTCGTTGGTGCATTACCTGGTACTTCGCCGACATAATCTGCGGTCAATGTTCCAGCGGTTGCGTTACTTTCTAAAACATACGTTCCGTTATCATAATGCGCTCGCAAAATGTCCCCACCAGAAATACTCGTCATCAATGGAGAAGTTCCTGTCAATGGCCAGTTTTTGTTACCCAGTTGGTGTCCCATTCTATCCATAAAACCCAAAATCATTGAGCCATCAATATCAATTTCTAAATCAGATAAAACAGGCGTCGGATAAACAAAAGTCGTATTAGCATGACATTGAGTTGGCAATTCACCATTCGTCAACCAAGGATACCAGCCAGCAAAATCCTCACAATCCGTTGCATTAGCCGCGTAACCTTTGGTGTAATCCAAGCCAAAACTCAAAATTTCTGCAAACGTTCCACCGTCCATTTTATAAACATGTGCCGTCAAATCCGAAACACCATCCGATTGTGAAGCATCACAAACACCACCGACGTAAACACTGTTTCTGAAAATTTTCAAGGCAAAAGGTCTCCATTCTCCACCTGCACAACCTGGATTAGGAATTGTAAAGGTCTCCACATCTGCTGCAGTTGGAGCTGTACTTGGGTCGTTGTCTGAGTCCAAAACGATGGAATGTAGTGTTTTGCCAAACAAGTTGACTAACCATAATTTTCCATCATGATATTGTATTGCCCCGATTCCTTCCGTTGCTACTTTATCATAAGCTGCCGCGTCATTGGAAGGGTCTTCCAGCGTAACTGGCAAATTACGTCCAGCTGGGCCATTTTCAGGAATGCTTCCTACATCAATGCCAATAGATTCGATGTCCAAAAACTCCGAAACAGTTGGATTATTCAGGTTGCTGGCATCCAATGTATAGATACCACCAATACCCAAAGTTCCCATTCCTGCAAAACGCTTAATGAAAGCAGAGATATATAAGGTCTTATTTTCCCGATCAAATGCCAAGCCGTAAGCCGAACCTACTTCCCCTGCATTTGCCAATTCGTTGGGCGAAGGACTATTGTTTTCGTTGTCCCAGTTAAAAGAAACCAAGGCATCAATTGCTGCAGCTTCCGAACCCGCACCCAGCGGATCACCATTGACAAAACAGGTCGCAGCCATATCTGGATTTCCTTGACAAAAATCCATTGGATGTGCAAAACTTGCATTTGCGCCACACGAAGGAGCGGTAATAAACTGAACAGACGGTCCACCTGCGTCACCGCTGCGTCCGTCATTGTATTCTAAAAGAGAAGGTGGCACAAATTCCAAACGATAGGCATCACCGTCGGTCAAGCCACTAAAGAAATATTCCCCAAAACCATCGGTTGTAACCGACGTAACGAGGTTACTACTGCCATCTGCCAGACAGCCATAGAGAAAAACTTCGACACCACCAATGCCCGCATCTTGGTCATCATCACCATTATAATTGAAATCACCAACTACTTTTCCACCGATAACACCCGAGCCGCCAGGACAAGGAGCTACCATCATTGTTGCAGCATTTTGGTGAATGGTTTGATTAGGCAAATCAAGCGAATTGAGGCTTTGCTGGATTTGACTTTCTAATTGCAACAATATTTTTTTTGCAAAACTGTTGTCAGCAGTCTCATTGTTGGCTTGCACTAAATTTGGTAACATAAAGAATGTTACAACCATAAAAAGCGCAGAACAAATTAAATTTGGGGCGCAATAGTGTCTAAGTTTACTCATAATAAAAAATCTTTGAAGAAAAAAATAATCAAGAATGAGGTATAAAAATTTGAGCAAGGCGCATCAATTTTAATTTTTTCATTCTAAATTCTTAATTAATTTCTCATACGGTTTTCAAAATTTAAAATAATTTCGCTACTTAAGTATCCGGACATATTTATTAGCGGCAAAAGATAGTTCTAAAATTCCACGAATAAATATGTCCGAGTACTTCTTTGCAACTGCAAAT
>CAYUNA010000104.1:0-10610 GCA_964445895.1 uncultured Saprospiraceae bacterium
CACATCATCTACCGCAACAAACTTACATTCCCCTTCTTGAAATTCTCTTCTCCATTAAAGCATTTTACCGTCAAATAATAACCGTAAACATCTGGTGCAAGCAATTCATTTTTAAAAGTACCGCGCCAGCCTTCGCTTTGGTCATTGGTTTCAAATACTTTTTGTCCCCAACGATTAAAAATAACAAGGTTCATTTCTTCGATATTCACACCACGAACGAGAAATTCATCGTTTTCGCCATCTCCATTTGGACTAAACGCACTCGGTACAAAAACGAATGGGTAATCACAGTCTAAGTTTTTCACAAAGATTTCAATATCACGCTCCGTTATACAACCTTCTTCATTCGAAATCAAGACATTATAAGTCGTCGTTTCTTCAGGTTGGGCGATTGGATTAGCAATATTGGCATTATCTAAAGACCCCGCAGGTGACCATTCGTAGAAGAAAGTATCGTCTTCGGTCACTTGTAATTGCGACGTTTCACCAGACCCTAATTGAATGGTATCAGGCGTTGCCGAAATATCCGTGACCAGGTTGTTTAAGTCAAAATAATTGACCCAAGTGCTGTCCATCTGTTCACAACCAAATTGATTCGCCACATTCACATATATCCACGTATCTTCGTCAACAGTGACATCAACGGGGTTGGAATTAATTGTGCCGCCAACAATATTGTCAGATGGAGACCAGGTATAGGTTAGATTTTGTAAATCATCATTATTTAAAACAGCTACTTCTACGCTACCAATTTCTTCACAAAGATTGACTTCATCCACCACATCAAAATCAAGTGGAAACGCATTAATCAAAACCTCTGCGGAGTCCCGACAACCCAAATCATCTATTGCCAAAACATAATACGTCTCTGCACCCATAGGATTCACAACTGTTGAAGCATTCATTGAAAATGGGTCACTAAAATCTGGATTATTTGACCAGGTAAAATCAGCGTCGGTATCTGATTCTGCATTCAAGGTAACTGGTTCAAACTCACAAATATTCATTGAAGAAGGGTCAGTTCTTAACATCATCAACGGATTGACAATTACTGCTACTTCGATTTCTGTAAAGCAAGTATCCACACCATTCACCCCAAAAATATTAGCGGTCAATATCGTCGTCAAATCAGTTGTGATGGTCGGATTGGGTGAGGTCGGGTCGTTTAGGTCATTGCTGCCTGTCCAGTTGTACGTCAAGTCAAAATTAGCCGTTGGATTAATCTCCGTCGGAATGCCCGCACACACATAAACAGTGTCGATAACCGCTGCGTCAAATTCATAGGTTTCAACTGAAATCGTCTCCGTAACCATACAGCCAAATTGGTTCGTCGCCGTCACTGTAAACACTGCTACGGTATTCGGAGTCGTGGTCACCCAAGGGCAACTGGTTGTACCACCATCAACGATTGTTCCATTGGCGTCTGCTGTCCATTCGTAAGTCAAAAAGTCACTTAAATCCGTATTTTCTACACAAACTTGAAAAGAATCTTGTGGACAAGTCATGATTTCACCATCACCTTGCAAAGTAATATCTACCTGTTCGTTGCTGACCACAATCGTATCTCTCTGCGAACAATTTTCTGCATCTATTGCTTGTACAATCAACGTTATTGATGAATCTGGATTCACGTCGATACAGTCTGCCGCTTCCAAAATATTACCATCCATATCCATCCATTGCAAATTATCAACGGGCACGTTTGTTGTCGCACAAACCGTAATTGGCGCGCCACAAGTGAAGGTGTCAATCGCTACATCAATGTCAATCACAGGCGGTACATTCACCAAAACCTGCTCGGTGACCGTACAAACTTCTGTACCAAAATTTTCCGTAACAATAACCGTAAAGGTCTCCGTTTCATTAATAATCACCGTTGGATTGGGGGCATCTTGTGGCATCGCATTTGGTGACAACCAGAAGTAATCTAAGGCTGGATTCGCCCCGGGATTGATGTTCGTTTCGACATTTGGACAAACCAAAATTTCATCAATCACCGTCGGTTCAAAATCATGACTAAATATCGTTACCGTATCAATGCGTTCACAGTCAAATTGGTTGGTAGAAGTAATCACAAACTGCGATTCTATCCCCGCAGGTGCAGTAATTACCGTAATATTCGCCCCTGTATTGCCACCAACAATCTGTGCTGGTGCAAGTGCTTCCCAGCTAATATCTAAAATATGGCTGGTGATGTTATTCGTTGCCGAAAGGTCTAAAGTATCATTTGGACACGACTCACCTTTGAAGGTAATGTCAATATCAATTTCTTCATTTGAAATAGTAATGGTATCACGATCAAAACAGTTATCTGCATCTCGTCCTTCTAAAATAAAACTACTCACATTCACAGGGCTAACCGCCAATTGTGACCCAACACTCAATGGATTGCCGCCCAAAGTAAACCATTGAAAATCAATATTTGGGTCTAAATTTGAAATGGCATTCAACACAATCGCCGTACCACAAGTCGTAGAATCACCAACAGCCGTCACCTCAATTTTTTCTGGCACTTCGATAGTCACGGCACGATTAATCGTACAAAGGTCTGCGCCAACATTTATAATTGTAACCGAATAAGTCGTCGTTTCTGTTGGAAAAGCCAACGGATTAGCTGCCGTCGGGTCGTCTAATCCTTCGACGGGCGTCCAATTGTATTCGTAGCTGGTGTCGCCGTTTGGATTCAACGCAATTGTATCACCAAAACAAAGCGTCACTGGCGTAATCAAATTTTCTTCAATCAAATCCACATTCAATTGCTGCGTCGTTGATCCCGTACAACCATTCGGCGTTCCGATGGTCAACGTTACCATCAAGTCAGTATCTTCGGTAATGGTAATCAACGGATTTTGCTCATTGGAGGTCATTCCATTACTGAAATCCCATTGCCAGGAGTTGGTGTTATTTAAAAAATTGAAAGAAGTGTCCGTAAATTGAATCTGGATAGAATCCGTTTCACAAGTCACATATTCAAATTCAAAATCAGGAATAAAATCAGGCGCGAGAATGTTGATTTGTTGAGTAAATTCCTCCACACAATCTACATCAAAACCAATCCCCAAAGTCACCGTATAAAGTCCGACACCTGGAAACGAATAGGTTGGATTTTCTTCCGTTGAAGTATCGCCTGTTCCAAAATCCCATACATAATTATAGGCATTGGTACTCAAATTGGTAAACTCCACAGTCGAACCGCTACAACCAATTTGAAATTCAAAATCCAAATTAATATTGCTATCGACCAATGCGACATACACCGAATCTGTGCGCAAACAACCAAACTGATTCACGACGGTTGCATAAACTGTTTGTTCGCCAGGCGTAACAATCAAGTCAGGAGTCGGGTCATTTGTCGGGTCACCTTGAAATGCACTTGCGGGTGCCCATACGATAGTCAAATTATCGTTCGGGTCATTATTTGTCAATTCAATATTGACAGGTTCATCCGTACATTTGATTTCATCACCTGACAATGCAAAATCAACTGGTCCTCCTGCTACAGCAATAGTCGCAGTTTCTTGACATCCAAAGTCGTCTTGTACGGTCACTGTATAAGTATCTGTTCCCGATACAGTCACATCAAGCGTACTCATATTTCCAGTTGGCAAACCAGTCGTGTTGTTCACCCAACTGTAATCGACCATATCAACATTCGTCGTTGCGGTCAGCGTTATATTTTCATCGCACGTTTCAATATCATCAGAGACTTGCAAGCCGATAGGTTCGGGTACAGTCACTTTTACTTGCGCCGACAATTCACATGTATCCGCTGAAATATTGGAAATAAAAACGGTATAAGTAATGTCATTTTGCGGGTTCGCAATTGGATTTGGTTTCGTATTGTCATCCAAACCAGTGTCTGGCGTCCATAAATAAGTATAATTTGGATTACCATTTGGATTGAGTTCCGTTGGTTCGTTGTGACAAATTTGCAAGCTATCTGTAAAATCAAATTCGATAAAATCAACCATTAAATTTTTAGTCACCGAAGAGACACAGCCTTCCGCCGTCGTAATCGTCAACGTCACATCCAGGGCTTGTTCATTCAGCAAAATCAATGTTGGATTTTGTACAGTTGCGTTGCCATTGTTTTCAAATTGCCAATTGTATTCCGCCGTATTGTTCAAACTATTTATTGACGTATTCGTAAAATCAATCGCTACCTCGTCCGTTTGACATTCTGAATATTCAAATTCAAAATTGGCTTCCAACAGTTTTTCTGGTAAAGAAAGCGTTTGTGTCAACGTCTGCATACATTGTGTATTTGGTCCCGTTGTCAACGTCACTGTATAATCTCCTGTGTTTTCATAAACATGAACCGGATTATCCGCATTTTCCGCTGGAGAACCATCACCAAAATCCCATACATAATCCGCCGCGTCGCTACTCATATTGGTAAATGTTACCGTCAAACCATCGCAATCCGACATCGTTTCAAATGCTAATTCGGGCAGCGGAACAACCGTCACGGTCACCTCTGCTTCCGACATACATAGCCCTCCAGGCGCAGAAATTGTCACTGGATAAACGCCATCTGCCAACACTTCAAACATCGGATTAGTGGCATTGGAATTAATCGGCGCACCCCAATTGAAACTAAAAACACCATCGCCTGCCAACGCAGGATTCAAGCCAATCGTTTCTCCAAAACAAGGAGAAACGTTCAGGTCAATCATATTTAATGGATTATTTTCGTCCGTTTGGAAATTTTTAGAAAGCGTCGTTTCACAACCATTTTGAGAAATCGCTGTCATCGTCACTACGCCCGTTGAAGGATTTGGAACAATGAAAGTCGGATTCGTTTCTGTTGAAGTTTGCGTCATTCCAGCAGCTATCAAAGTCCATTCATAAGATACAATCGGCGAGACAGGGTCGTTGGTTAAATTTTGTAAAACGACTACCGAAGAGTCTTCGCAATCGTAAGTTATGATATTAAAATCTGCTTCAATAGAATTAGATTGTAAATAAATTTCTTGTCGAAAAGTATCAACACATTGCGTGTTAGGTTCTGCAATTAAAGTCACTAAATAAGTACCCGTGTCTGGAAACGTAAACGTTGGATTTTCAGCTGTGGAAACGCCTACATTCTGATTGCCAGCTTCAAAATACCAGAGATAACTATCCGCATCTTCACTCTGATTTTCAAACGCTACGGTCAAATCATCACATTGTGCGGTCGGAAATTCTGCATTGGCAATCACCTCTGTACATACCGTTACATTGTATTGAAAATCACGGCGAATCGTCGACAGTAATTCGCCATCTCGATATTCTTCTACACAAATACCAACCACAAATTGCCCCAAAGTCGGCGGAAAACCAGTCAATAAGCCCGTGTTTACGTCAATCACCAACGGGTCAGAACCATCACCCAATAAATTATCTAAACTATAAGGAGACGACCATTGTAAAAAGTTATACGGCGGCGCACTCGGCACTGGTGGCTGCGGTACGGTAAAACTTGCACCTGTAAACGGCGTACATAATTTATAAGCCAAAGAATCACCGTCAAGGTCTGTCGCACTATGGTCAAAGTTTATCGGCTTTCCCACACATATCGCAACGGGTGGATAGTTCAAAAAATCATCCGTCACAAAGGTTGGGCTACTGTTACAAGACGCATATCCGTCAGGTGTGATTTCGGCAGAAAAAGTCGTTCCTGTTTGCGAAGGGTCAACAATATTGCTAATCGTTGAGTTACGGCAGCATCGTTGATAGACAATCAAATGCCCTGTTGCGGAAGGTGCCAGCTGCACAGTCGTTCGATAGCGCGCCCAATCCACACAAATATCGTCAGGCACGGTAATACACGGGTCGCCCAAATCATTAGGCAATGTGTCAATTGATACCGGCGCTAAATTAAGCGTCTGTGTCAAGCCATCTTCATCAAAAATACCAATATGGGCAGGATTATCAAAATCCGCTTCCCCATAGAAACAATCGCGAAATACATCAAGTGTAATTTCAAATTGCCCATTGCCAAGACAGCGGTACGTCAATTCTCCACCAATAATATGCGATGCCTGAACGCCAAAAGGTAGCAAAGCAAAAAGCCCCAAAAACAGAGAGAAAACCAGGCTTTTTTTCTTAAAAATTGTAGTTAAATAAGTCATAGGTTACGAATTATCAATGTGCAATGTGCAATTCACAATGAGCAATTAATCAAATGAAATAATTGCTCATTGTGAATTGCATATTGTGAATTGTTTTAGTTTGTTTGTTCAATACGGACACCGACAATTTCTACTTTTCTTTCAAAAGAAGCAGAAACACTGTAAATCGAGCCACGGGCGTCTTCCATTTTATCAGAAATAAATTGCGGGGCGGTACTTTCACCAAACCCAATTTCTGTAATTGACAATTGTCCAGAGTCCAGATATTTTTTCAAAGCGCCATTGTCAAATGTCAAAATATGGTTGTTCAAACAATCTGCCCGACGTTTCGAAAGAAAATCATTATAATCTGAATCGGCACGCGGACTAGTAAATCCTTTTATTTCTAAAATTACTTTAAAATCATTTTCCAAAACATCCTTCAAGCCCGAACAGAAAATTTTCAAACTTTCGTAGCCATTGTTGACTTCTCGTTCAAAAAACGCATCAATCCGCTTGACCGCTAAGAAACTATCACGCCCTTCCAATACATTCGTATATTCACGGGTAAACAAATCCTTTTTTGCCATGTAGGCTTGGAAAGTATCGTCATAAGTCAATTCTGTCGTTGACTGTCGAGTATTTGGATTTGGTTGGTCATTGTCAAAGAAAATCATCAAAGGAGGAAATTCTTCGATTTCTTTTGGACGCAAAAAGAGTTCTTCATTTAAAACCAAATCCTTACTATCCATTGTTAGGTTAATGTCCAAAGTATCCGAGATAAAGGCAACTCGTGTTCCGATAACTCGATATGTATTCCCTCGGCGAAGCTTGAAATTCACCTCATTACCATCTTCATTTTTTTCAAAACCAATCTCCTCACCATCTTGTACCAATCGAACTTCTACGCGTGGCAACGGTCGTTTTGTCTTTTTATTAAAGGTAAAAACATTCAAATCGACTGCCATCGGAACGAGGTATAAATTACGTTCCAAAAACCGATTTTTTGCCAATAACGGATCCGTCAAATCGATGGTATCTTGTAGTGGCGCGAATTCTTCTTTGTTGGCTTTTAGCACATATTTTTTACCTTTTTTCAAAGCAAATGGAAAATCATTGTCTGCCAAATTCGTTTTAGAATCCAATTTTTTCAAAGAACCATCATCCTGAATTTCATATAAATCGACAGTCACGCCGTTCAGGGCTGCTTCATCTTTCAAATTAAAAGTGAATGCTGTCAAATCAATCGCCGCATCTGAAAATTGGTACAAATCACTGCAACATGCTTCATACTCTGGTTCTAATACCAACGAACCAGAGCGATTTGACGCGAAATAACCGCCCGTGCCACCTTCATTTAAATAATAATGGGTATCATTGTAACTTGTGTTAATCGGCGCGGGCAAGTGCACAGATTCAGCGTAATTTTTACCCTCTTTTTTAGCCGAATAAATATCATAACCACCTAATGTTCGTTGCCCGTCCGTACTATAATATAGTGTTTTGGTTGGATTGTGAAAAAACGGGGTTACGTCATTTCCAGTCGTATTGATAGCCAGGTTTTCGGGTTGTCCCACATTTCCATCTTCATCAATCAAACTGACCCAAATGTCCAAACCACCTTTACCATTTACTTTTCTATCCGAAACAAAATACAATAATTCATTGCCTGTCGCTTCATCATATCCGATACTTGGCTGTGTGTTCGTAAAGCCTTCTCGATTGATGAAGTTAGGCAATCGAACAGGTTCTCCAAAACTCGTACCTGTTACATTTCGATAGTAAATTTCACAATCTGCATCTACTGACCCAACGTAGCCACATATCGTGTAATATACGCGTGTGCCTTCCCGATTAAAAGTAGCATACGCCGTTTGTTTGTCTTTGTCATTAAATTCAACCATCGTTGGTGTGCCACCATTTTCTATTTTGAAAATTTTAGAAAAACGACGAGTTGGATAAACTTTCTTTTCTTCTTTTTCATAATTTAAAGAAGAAAAATAAGTTGTTTCTCCCATTGGAAATGCAGCAAACTCAGCTTGTGGAGAATTCACGCCACCTTCCATTCGTCCTACAAATAAATCAGGATTTGGCATTTCTGCAATCTCGGCTGCCCAAGTGCAATCTTCTGCTTCCTGTTTTGCAGCATCAATAATTTCGCCATCTACTACTGGATTTCCAGCCAAAAATTCTTCATAATATTCTTTCGCGTCCGCAAAATTTCCCGTCGCTTTTTTCATCTTAGCGAGGTAGAATTTTGCGATAGGAAATTCGTTGATAGAATCACGTTCCAATACTTTGGTATAAGCTGCATCTGCAAATGAATAAGCATCAAACAGGCGAGCCGCTTCTGCATATTTGTATAAAATATCAACCGGTTCTTCTTCCACTTCCAGGACGTATTCGTAATATTTCATTGCTGAATAGTAATCTTTTTCAGCAAAAGAAATCTCTGCTTGTTCTAGCACTTTTTTCGCAGGTGGAGTCGCACCATCAAACATCGCTTCGACTTGTGAAAACACCAGTTGGGGGAATAAAAAACAAGCCAACAGCAAGCCCATAAGCTTACACAATTGCTTTATTTTTTGAAAATTTTGATTCATAATAACCTGTTTTTGTATGGTCAATCTGCCAATTTTTGGAGGTTGCCATTTATACTTGTTTTATGAAATTTAGAAATATTGGATAGTAGCTTCAATATTTCTAAATTGTCAAAGAAACTTTGTCTTTTTAATCGATTACGGGTGTTGAAATCACGAGGACTCGTGTGTGTTTTTTAGAATAGATTATAGTCTGTTAAAATTGAATTAAGCGTCGATTACCAGTCATTGCTAATTCTCCACTTTTAATTTCTCATTATAAAAGCGGGCAAAGTTTGCGATATTTCAAAGGACGAACCTTATGGATTGTGTAGCGAACCGTTAATTCAGGTCCACCGTTTCGATTGGTTGCTTCTTTGAATTTTGAAACATTAACATCATACGAAAAACCAACTCTCATATAATGATAATGGAATTCCGCAGCAATCAAGAAAGCATCGCCAATCTCATTGAAACGAAATGCACCGCCTAATTGTAGCGCTACTTCCTGCGTTTTTTTGGTATTTAAATAATAGCGAAGTGCGCCACCGCCCAACAATTCTGTGTAAACATCTTGCAATTGCGCATTGGCATTGAAAACCAAATCAGCTTTATCAGAAATTTGTATGGTTGGTAAAATATAGAGGCTAATCCGCATTGGCAGTTTAGCTTCATCACCGTCGTTAAAATTTTGTCGAGGATTGGTGAGGTGAAAAAACGCTGCACCGATGTCCATTGTCGAGCGGCTTTTCATTTTTTTACCATGCCAATTGATACCTGCGCCAAAGTCTGGAAAAATGCGGCTACTTTTTTCAAAATTTTCTTGAGAACTCAGATTAGGATTGTGCGCATCGCCCAAAAATTGATTGTTCCATGTCAGATTGGCGACATCAAAATTCCGCTGTGCAATCGCGACATGCAAACCGAAGGACACAAAATTCTCTCTATCCAACGCTCGGGTATAAGAACCGTTTGCCGCAAGAGAAGTCATGCCGAGATTAGAATCTCCGGCTTCATCACGAAAAATTTGTCCACCAACACTAAAAAATCCTTTGGTATTTTTCGGATTGAAAATTTTTCCATCTCCCGCAATATGAACCGTTCGATATGAAGTCGAAGCAGCATCCCACTGACTACGCACTACGCCATAGACACGAATATCTCCACGAAAAATGCCTGTCAATGCAGGATTTGTAGTTAAAGGTGAATTATAAAATTGGGAAAAGTGAATGTCTTGTGCTTGAACAGCAGTTGGCGACATCATACACGAAATCAGCAGAAACGCTGATAGCCTGAGAAGGTTATTCAGTTTCAAAATATGTTCATTTAGGATATGTTGTATAATCGGTTTTCGGAATATGCGCCCCAGTAAATCAGGACTTAACATATTTCGATAACGCAAATATAGGGGGTTTTTCTGAAAGATGAAAGTCACGTTTGTAAAAAATGTCATAGGTTATATGTTTTGGTATTATAAATAATCCACAAACAAAAGCTACTTTGTTTGAGAATAAACTGGGATACAATCAACCGTGTGCTATATTTATAGCAGTGTATAAACATTTGAGAAGGAGACTATTCGCCTCAAATTTAGGGATTCGTCAGCTTTTTTACGTGTGTCGTATTGGTGGGTGAACAACCAGGCTAAAACTATTTTAGCTATATAAAAATCAATGATTGGGCAAGTTTCGTAGTGTGCTATTGTTACCACAAAGCAGCCTATTTATATTGATTTAACAAAATAGAAATAGCTTTACTTTTAGTGATATACGGGATTTAGAAGGTTTTGGTTTTTTCTGCTTTTTAGCATCCCGTTTAGCAATTAAAATACATCTTTTTAAAAGAGTAAAAAAACTTATGGCAAAGTTAAGCATTTTTAAACTTCCTTTTAAAAATTAGTACAGTATAAAGTAAGTTTTTTTGATTTAATACACTGTAA
>CAYUNA010000105.1:0-10533 GCA_964445895.1 uncultured Saprospiraceae bacterium
AATATCGGGTATCTGCTACCTATTCGTTTTTCGACCTTTTTACACAACCCCCATTATTTTTATTGGAGGTCGAAAACTTGCAATTTTCTCCCTCCTGAAAATTTAAAGAAACTTAATTTGCATAGTGTACTCAAATAGCTATATTTTTTTTCATTGATTGCTAATCAAGATACCTTTCCCACCTTTTTCCTCTTCATATTCAATTTTCTTAGTTGGTTGAAAATTCGATAATCTCGACCTTGTATCTGGTGCATTTTTAACTTCAATACCGCTCACATCTACGTGCTCGCGCACAGCATAACCTGTATAGTCTCGCAATTCTGGATTCGCACCATTTTCCACTAAAAAGCGTACTGCTTCCGTTTGATTATTTTTGGACGCCAGCATCAATGCAGTTTCGCCTTTCAGGTTTCGTTCATCAATCGAAATGCCGTGCAGCATCAAAATCTTGATAATTTCGATATTTCCTGCTGCCCCGGCGATGTGCAAGGCATTATTCTCAAAGTAATCCTGACTTGTCACTTCTGCGCCGGCATCCAATAAAATGCGAACGATTTCTGGGTGCGTTTTGACGATAGCAATGTTGAGTAGCGTCTCGTCAATTTTACTTTTCCAGTTCACGTCGCCCATGGGGTCTTCCGTCTTATTGATAAGAATACCAGCAGCAATATCAAAGCCATTTTCGATAGCGATATAGAGCGGTGTTTCCCCGTTTTCATTGGGTTTATTTACCGTTGCCCCTTCTTTAATCAAGTACCCAATTGCTCGAATATTATTGACCTCTACAGCGTGTGCGAGCGGCGTTATACCATTGCTATGGCGATTAACGTCTGCTCCTTTTTTTATCAGTTCTTCTACTAAAAACAGGTTATTGTGCTCGACCGCAAGGTAGAGTGGTGCTTCTCCCACTTCGTTCTTCAAAGACCCTTTAGCACGTCGGCAAATCAACTGAATAATCTCATCATTTCCACCTTTGATGGCGAGGGTGAGTGGCGTTTCTCCTTCTTTGTTTTTTACGTTAATCACGGCGTCTTTGACTAATAATTTGACCATTCCGACGTCCTCATTTTTGATGGCAACTGTAAGCGCAGACTCCCCGTCACGATTGTGTGCATAGTAATCTACACTGTCGCGCAGCAGTTTCTTGACCTCCTCCGAATTTCCACTATTGACCAGTGCGAAGAAGCTTTGTTGTTGCTCTTCAGTGGCAGCGGTTAAGGTTTCGGTTTCCGTAGTTAGATTGTTATCGCCTTCGGGATTTTCCTGTGCGTTGGCTGTGAAAGAAATAACAAAAAGTAATGCGATTGAAAACAGACTTGTGAATCTCATGGTTTAAAAAATTTTAGTGGTTTTGAAATAGAATTTGTTTAAACAGGTGAATGTTGATTTTTTATAAGTTTTTGATTATTAATTGTTTATAAACTAAATAATCAAGCTTTTTAAGAATCTCCATTCCATAATGTAAAGTCTGTAATTCAAATAAAAGTTGGTTTATAGTCATACGAATTGAGTCTAACCCGATGACTGTATGAGTAAGATTTTGTTTGTTGCCATACGCGATTTATTTGGTTAAAATACCAAACTATTCGCAATAAATTTGTTGTGTAGCTATCTCGAAACAGGCTGACCGATGGTCAACGTTTCTATTTTTTAAAACTGGGAAAAGTTAAGTTGTAGGTGTATTTTTGAAAACTATTGCAGATTATAAATTTGCTTTACAGTGTAGTATTCTATCTTTTTAAAATGATGAAATAAAAACATATTAAATTTTTATTTCATCATTTCGTTTGGATGGTAGTATAAATGCTTTTCGACTAAATTTTATTGTATAAATTTGAAAAAAAGTTTTTGAATTATTTCTAATCAATTGATAATCATTGAGTTAGATTAGGAATTAATTTATGAAAATAAAAAAAAGTAAACGCCGATTTTAAATTCAACGTCTACTTATTGGAGTCTTTTTGCTGTAAATTTACTCCCAAATATAAATCTTTTGCTTTTTATAATTAATAGAGACTTTTGTTTTTTCTAAAAACGGGAAGCCCAAAAGTCCATCAATTTTTGCTGCTTGGTCTTGATTGACTGCTGAAAAATCTACGAATAAATATTTCATATCGGGAAAATCATTGGATTGAACGACCGTATTATTGACCGAAACAGCGGGGACTAGTAAGGTAGCATTTTCCAAACCTTGAATTGGTTCGTCTGCTAAAACAGTTGCTGCATTTTTGTCTAAATCTTTTAAAATTGTTTTGTCCAATAAATTAACTTCTGCTCCCGTATCAATCCCAAAACGATAGCTTTTTCCACCAATTTTAGCCTGAATGACAGGAAGGTGTCCTTGCTTTTGGAACGAAATTTTTTGCAGAGGCTGATTATTTTTGTGTAAACTATTTTTACGAGCATTTAGGATTTGTACTTCATGCTTTTCATAATCAAATAATAATTCAAAATCAGCTAAAACATCAAATCCGATTAAGCCTGCAATTTCGCGGTCAAACGATTCTTCGAGGTGGCTAATGTCTAAAGTATAACCCGTGAAGTTGGACAGATTAATGATGCCCCACTCAAATTTTTTAATAGGAATTTCTCCAATTTCAATAGCACCGTTGATACCGCCGGCTATCAAATTTTCGGATTTTTTTAAAGGCTTATCATTCAAAATAACGCCGGGCGCGCCTGTGTCTAAGATGAAATTGCCAAGGATTCCATTTACATTAGCTTCGATTAGAATCATGCCACCGATTAATTCAAATGACTTATTGGCTTCGCTTTTTAAGTTAAATTTAGCAAAGGTATTTTCTGTTTCTGGAGTAGTCAAAAAAGCTATGTTGGAGGCTGCGTTTGCTACATTTGTAATCAGTATTAAAAATAATATTAAGTTTTTCATATCCTCTTCGTTTTACATTCTACAATAATTGTTCAACAAATTTACATGAATTTAACTTTAAATTCAAATTAAAAACACATTATTTTAATTAATAGTTTACATTGGATTAACATTAAAATTCTTCTTTCAATGAAAAATGCTGAATTATTGTATTATTTTTTGAAGATCGTTTACCTTCATCCCCCGATTCAAAAAGAGGTGATTTTGCTTGATAGGACAGTGAACTTTAGTTCACAATAAGTCTGAATTATTTTAGTAGTTTGCTCAGTGCTTGGACAGGAGTAAGTTATAGTTGTTGGGCTACTAAAGTAAAGGACGACTATGATTATGAAGTCCGCTATTTTATTGAGGAACGCGAACTAAATAACCTTCAAGAACCGAAGCTTATTTAATTCGCATTCCTAAGTAGTAAGTCAAGCTAATTATGATAAGTTGGCGCGGATAATTATTCCGTCTCTTGTCACTTTAAAAATTCTCCTGTAGCGACGGCTATAGTCGATTTTTAAAATAACAAGAGACAAAAAATTCTCTCACACCAACTTATCACCATTAACTTGACTTAAGTACATGACTCTATTTATCTGGATATTTTGACAGGATGTTTTTCCGCTATTTTCCTCTTAAAAATAGTTCCATGATGCAGACCATGCAACGATTTTTAAAAGAAAACTATCGAAAAAATCTCTCTGTCAAAATTATCCACATAAATAGTGTCATGTACTTACTACTAAGCAAAAACACGTCATAAAAACAATATAACCGTGAAGTTACTGTCTACTATTTTTTCCTTATTCCTTGGTTTTTCCGCCTATACTCAAAATGGCGCACCGCCCAGTGCAGGCGCACGCGGAACGGCTATGGGTAATGCTTCCGTTGCTTTCGATGACCTTAATGGTGGCTTGTCGAATCAAGCAGCACTTGCCAATTTGGAAAGTATACAAGCAGGGGTCTTCGCAGAACAGCGGTTTTTAATTGCCGATTTAAACAGTTTTTCTGGCATTTTTGCTTTACCGACGAATTCCGGAACATTTGGTTTGGCGGTCAATTATTTTGGTTTTTCAGCTTATAATGAGCAAAAAATTGGGTTGGCGTATGCGCGGAAATTTTCTAAAAAAGTCTCCGTCGGGGCGCAAGTCGATTATTTAAATACGAGCATTGAGGAATACGGTAATAGAGGCGTCATTACGTTTGAGTTGGGGATGCAGTTTGAATTGTCGAAAGAATTGCGATTTGGGACACATATATATAACCCGATTCGAACAAGCGTAAATTTGGAGGAGAATTTACCGACTATTTTTAAAATTGGTGGAGCATATACGCCGGCCGAAAATCTGGTTGTCGCCGCTGAAATTGAGCAGGATTTGGATTACGACACTCGTTTTAAAATGGGCGTTGAATACGGATTTTTGGATGCCCTTGATTTGCGAATCGGTATTCAGAGTAATCCAACGTCGGTTACTTTTGGCTTAGGATTAAATTTGAAAGAGAACTTCTTTTTGGATTTTGCTTCTGCGTATCATCAAGTATTGGGCTTTTCACCTTCAATTGGGATTATTTATCGAAAGTAGGTATTTAGACAAAAGCACTATTGTCGTAGAATCATAGGACAGTGGACTTTAGTCCACATAAAGTTGAATTTTAATATATTGTGGATGTCCTATAACACACTTATCTCTGTCCAAGCACTTAATTACCACGCGGCATTTCGGTACTTTTTGTAGCTATCAAATTTTAAATGTTTCTCACAATTTTTAAAAACAAAATAATGAAATATATATTTTTTACAGTCTTGCTGATTAGCCTGTTTTCAGCTTGTCAGAACGAGACAAAAACGGCAGAAAATTCTCAGACAAAAGTGGAAAGTTCAACGCCTTCTAATTTAAAAACACCGATAGACGTTTATGGAGATTTATTGGTTGATGTCCAAATGGCACAAGTATTTCCAGACGGTAAAACGTTTGTAGATTGTACGCCAAAGCGTGATGTTTCGGGTATTTTGGCAGATTACAAAAAAGCTAAAACAGCATCAGGATTTGACTTAAAAGCGTTTGTTTTAGAAAATTTTGATACCCCAAAGCAATACGCTTCAGATTTTGTTAGCGATACCACCAAATCAGTGGAGGAACACATTAATTCTCTGTGGTCAGTGCTGACTCGAACGCCCGAACAAGTCGATAAGCGGGGTACTTTGATACCATTGCCCAATGCCTATATCGTACCAGGAGGTCGCTTTCGAGAGATTTATTATTGGGACAGTTATTTTACGATGTTGGGTTTGCAAGTGGCTGGAAAAGCAGATATGATAGAAAATATGGTGGGGAATTTTTCTTACCTAATTGACGAGATTGGTTTTATTCCTAACGGCAATCGTACCTACTTTTTGGGACGTTCGCAGCCGCCGTTTTATTCCTGTATGGTTGGCGTTTTGGCAGAGATGAAAGGAGATGATATTTATAAAAAATACTTGCCACAACTCGAAAAAGAATACAATTTTTGGATGGATGGCGCGGATCAATTATCGGAAACGAATCGAACCTACAAGAGGGTAGTACGCTTATCTGATGGCTCCGTTTTAAACCGATATTGGGATAATTTTGATCGCCCAAGAGAAGAGTCTTATCGGGAAGATGTGGAGACGGCAGAGAAAAGCGGGCGACCTGTGGCTGAGGTGTACCGCGACCTCCGTGCGGGTGCAGAATCAGGTTGGGATTACAGCAGCCGTTGGTTGCGAAAAGTGGATGATTTGTCTACCATTCACACGACAGATATTCTACCTGCGGATTTGAATTCTTTGTTGTATAATCTTGAAATGACGATTGCGAAAGGCTATGAGTTAAGTGACGATGCGGAGAAAGCAGCCCTTTTCAATAAGAAAGCAGCAGATAGAAAAACGGCAATTTTGCGCTATCATTATTTTGCGCCAAGCGGTCTGTTTATGGATTTTGATTTCACGGTTGGCGAACCAACTTATGTACCGTCTTTAGCGACGATGTATCCCTTATTTTTCAAAATTGCAACACCCGCACAAGCGGCCACTGTCGCTAAAAATATCCAAGACAGTTTCCTTCGTCCAGGCGGGGTCAATTCAACGGTTCACAACACAGGACAACAATGGGACGCGCCCAATGGTTGGGCGCCTTTGCAGTGGATGACCATTCAGGGCTTACGCAATTATGATCAAAATGAGTTGGCTAGTACCATTCAAAATCGCTGGATTGACCTCAATAAGAAGGTGTATAAAAACACTGGAAAAATGGTCGAGAAATATAATGTGCAGGACGCGAGCTTGGTCGGTGGTGGTGGTGAATATCCTTTGCAGGATGGGTTTGGGTGGTCGAATGGGGTGTTGTTGCGGTTGATGAAGAAGTAAGTGACAAGCAGCAGTGGATGATTCGATTTTTTTTTGTAAAAGTCAAAATAAACTATATGAAAGGGTTATTGTAAATTTCTATGTTAAGAGCAATTAACAACCTGCACGTAGATCGAGTGAGCATAGTTTGGAGAAGTAGAGACTTGAGATTGAACAATCTTTAATTTTGTACAAAAATTAAAGATTGTTCAATCTGATAAAAACAATTCGTAAGACGCACAAACAACTTGCATTCAAAATTACCCATTACCCATTGCTATTCCCCTCAATCCACTCCCGCGCATTCACAAACGCTTCAATCCAGGGACTAATTTCATCTCGCCGTCCCTCAGGATAATTCGCCCAATTCCATTGAAAAATACTCCGTTCGATATGCGGCATCGTTGCCAAATGTCGCCCGTCTGCGCTGCACATCATGGCAGTATTGTAGTCGCTGCCGTTCGGATTGGCAGGGTAGCCATCGTAGCCATATTTAGCGACAATTTGGTAATCTTTTTCGGGTTTTGGCATCGCAAATTTACCTTCACCGTGCGAAATCCAAACACCCAACTGACTACCTGCCAGACTCGACAGCATCACGGAATTATTTTCTTGAATGTGGACGGAAGTGAAGCCGCTTTCGTGTTTTTTAGAATCGTTATAATCCATTTTTGGCTTTACATCGTGGTCGGGATTCAGCAATCCCAATTCTAAAAACAGTTGACAACCATTGCAAATACCAACTGATAAAACGTCGTCGCGTTTGAAGAAATTTTCCAGTGCTGTTCGTGCTTTTTCGTTATACATCAAGGCACCTGCCCAGCCTTTTGCCGACCCCAAAACGTCAGAATTGGAGAAGCCACCAACTGCGCCGATGAACTGAATGTCCTCCAAAGTCTCCCGTCCGGCAATCAAATCGGTGGTATGCACATCCTTTACATCAAAACCTGCGAGATACATCGCGTGTGCCATTTCGCGCTCCGAATTACTGCCTTTCTCTCGTAGAATTGCCGCTTTTGGACGAGGTTTGGATAAGTCCAGGGCAGGTCGTTTTCCTGTAAAATGTTTTGGGAAGTTGAACTGCAAAGGTTGCCTTTTGTAATTGTTAAAACGAACCGTTGCGAGGTCATTGGCTGTCTGTTTTTTATCTAAAAGGTAAGACGTTTCATACCAGACATCCCGCAGTTTTGGAATATTAAATTCATGTGTTTTTGAGATGTTTTTGATTCGTAAAGTATTGCCAGCTGTGACGTTTCCAATTTTATAAAAAGGAATATCTTCCTCTTTTAAAATAGCTTCAATGGAATCATCGGTGGCTTGAAAAACGATGCCACAATTTTCTGCAAAAAGTAGTTGAATTGTATCGGTTTCGCCAATTTTAGACAAGTCAATATCTGCCGCTATGCCATTGTCTGAAAAACACATCTCCAATAAAGTCGTTACCATTCCACCGGCTGAAATATCGTGCCCTGCAAGAATTTTATCGGCTTTAATAAGTTCTTGTATAGCATCAAATGCCGTTGCTAAAAGACGGTCATTCAAGATGTTAGGAGCAGTTTGTCCAATCCGATTTTGCGTTTGCGCAAAAGAAGACCCTCCCAAATGATACCCATCTTGCGATAGATTAATGTAATAAATCGCCCCGCCATCCTTTTGCAAAACAGGCTCAACGACCCGCGTAATATCTGAACAATTGCCTGCTGCCGAAATCACCACCGTACCCGGCGCAATGACTTCTTTATCAGGATATTTTTGTTTCATCGACAAGGAATCCTTTCCCGTCGGAACATTGATACCTAAGGCAATCGAAAAGTCAGAAATGGCTTCCACTGCCGAATATAAACGAGCATCTTCACCTTCATTTTTGCAAGGCCACATCCAATTGGCAGACAAAGAAAGCGACTTGATTCCATCTTTCAGTGGTGCCCAAACGATATTGGTCAACGACTCTGCAATGGCATTCTTTGCGCCTGCTTTTGGGTCAATCAATCCACTTAGCGGCGAGTGTCCGATAGCAGTAGCGATACCTTCTTTTCCTTCAAAATCAAGTGCCATTACGCCGCAATTATTCAATGGCAATTGCAACGGGCCTGTACACTGTTGTTTGGCAACCAAACCACCGACACAACGGTCAACCTTATTGGTCAGCCAATCTTTACAAGCCACCGCTTCAAGACGCAAAACTTGTTCAATATAGGTGTCAATTTCGGCGACAGAGTAGGGGATGCCTTTGTAATTTCTATTCACCGTTTTATCTGTCATAATCGTCTTTGGCGAGCTGCCAAACATGTCTGATAAGTCCAAATCCATCGGTTTGGCACCTGTCGTTGCTGACTCGAAGGTAAAGCGGTGGTCGCCCGTCACATCCCCGACTTCATACATTGGTGCACGTTCTCTTTCCGCGATTTTTCGGAGCGTATCCATGTTTTTTGGAGCAATGACCAAGCCCATTCGTTCCTGGGATTCGTTGCCGATAATTTCTTTGGAGGATAGGGTAGGGTCACCTACGGGAAGGTTGTCGAGCGCGATTTTTCCACCAGTATCTTCTACCAATTCCGATAAGCAATTCAGGTGTCCGCCCGCGCCGTGGTCGTGGATGGAGACGATGAGATTTTCTTCACTTTCAACCATACCCCGAATGGCATTCGCTGCCCGTTTTTGCATTTCTGGATTGGAACGTTGTACGGCATTTAACTCGATGCCTGTGCTAAATTCGCCTGTATCTGCTGACGAAACCGCTGCGCCACCCATACCAATACGGTAATTGTCGCCACCCAAAATCACAATTTTATCTCCTTCCTGTGGGCTATCTTTGAGGGCTTGAGCTGCTTTTCCGTAGCCGATACCGCCCGCTTGCATCAATACTTTATCGAAACCCAACAGCCGTGCGTTTTCTTCGTGCTCAAATGTCAAAACTGACCCTGTAATCAACGGTTGCCCAAATTTATTTCCAAAATCAGATGCTCCATTTGAGGCTTTTATTAAAATGTCCATTGGCGTTTGATATAGCCAATCTCGTTCTTCCATTGCTTTTTCCCAGGGGCGATTTTCTTTCAGGCGAGAGTAGGAAGTCATGTAAACCGCTGTTCCCGCCAAAGGAATTGAGCCTTTGCCGCCGGCCAATCGGTCGCGAATTTCACCACCCGAACCCGTTGCTGCCCCATTAAACGGCTCAACTGTTGTTGGGAAATTATGCGTTTCTGCTTTTAAAGAAATAACCGAATCGAACTGCTTTTTTTGATAAAAATCAGGCTTGTCGGCAGACTTTGGAGCAAATTGTGTGACCGTTGGCCCTTTAACAAACGCCACATTATCTTTATATGCGGAGACAATATCATTCGGATTTTCCGCAGAAGTTTTTTTAATGAGTTTAAAAAGGGAAGTTGGTTTCTCTTCTCCATCAATCACAAAAGTTCCATTGAAAATCTTGTGACGGCAGTGTTCACTATTTACTTGTGAGAACCCAAAAACCTCAGAATCCGTCAATTTTCTACCCAGCTTTTTAGCTAAATTTTCTAAATAAACCACTTCCTCTTCATTCAATGCCAATCCTTCTGCTTGATTGTACGCACCAATGTCGTCAATGGCTTTTATGGCTTCAGGTTCGATATTAATGGTGAAAATTTGCTGATTTAGTGTATTGTATTTTTGCGAAAGCATCGGGTCATAATCGTTGCTATCTTCAGCAATGGCGTGAAACTCTTCGATACGCACAATGCCTTTAATCGCCATGTTTTGGGTGATTTCCACGGCATTGGTACTCCACGGCGTTATCATGGCAGCCCTTGGACCGACGTAGAAACCTTTTATTTCTTTAGCCTCAATTTGGGCTTGGTTACCGAATAGCCAAGTTAGTTTTGTAAGGTCTTCAGCGGGTAAGTTTTGGTTGATTTGAACCGAAAATATTTTGCTTGTTGCGTTTCCAAAAAAGAGAATCATAACGGATTTTTTTAGAATAGATTTTATGAATGAGATTTCTGTGGTTTTAAACTTAAGTACCCGGACATACTTATTCATAAAGTCTAATAAAAATGAAGGGCGCAAAATTGGCTTTTTTTTTCTAAAATGGCTTAATAAATGAAAGTGAAAATGAAAATTAAACTGAAAACCCTTGAGCTATAAGTGATTTTTTTCTTTTGTAAACATTTTTGACTCAAAATGCTCATAAGTACTTGGATAAAATTGCTTGGTTTATAGAATCTATGGAATGAACACAAAAATCTTTTCGAGCTTTTTCTCCGTTTAGGGAGTTGGTAATAAATTAATTCGTAGTCTGCACACCCTCTTCCATAAC
>CAYUNA010000106.1:0-10532 GCA_964445895.1 uncultured Saprospiraceae bacterium
AAATCATTTTTCATCCTCAAACTCCTCTTGTTTTAAACACAAAGAAACTTTAGTTACACTGCATTCAAACCTCATTCAAAAGTCTCTTAAAAAATATCAATGAAAAATTTATACATATTCTTATTTCTATTTTTTTCAACTCATGTTTTTGCACAAGATTTTTCTATTTCTGGAAAAGTTTTGGATAAAAAAACACAAGAACCCTTACCTGCTGCCCTCATTTCATTGGCCCACCCTTGGGGCGAAGTTTTTAAATCAAATGTAGCCGACGCGAATGGTAATTTTCAATTAGACAATATTGGACAAGGCGGGTTTTTATTAAAAATATCGTTTCTTGGATATCAAGATTTCCAACAAGAAATCACTATTTCTAATGAAAATATTGCACTTGGTGAAATTGAGTTAAGTGACCAAACAGTGCAACTCGAAGGTGCAGAAATCACTGCCAAAATCCCACTCGCAACTGTTGACGGCGACACCACTTCCTATAATGCGGATGCCTACAAAACCATGCCCGACGCGAGTGCCGAAGATTTGATTGAAAAAATGCCTGGCGTAGTCGTTGAAGATGGAAAAGTACAGGCACAAGGCGAAGATATTAAAGAAGTTTTGGTGGATGGGAAACCTTTTTTTGGTAATGACCCGACGGCAGCTTTGCGCAATCTACCCGCCGAAGTAATTGATAAAATTCAGGTGTTTGACCAAACCAGTCAGCAAGCACAATTTAGTGGTTTTGATGATGGCGAAACCTCTAAAACCATCAATATTATTACCAAAGTTGACCGCCGAAATGGGCAATTCGGTAAAGTTTACGGAGGCTATGGTACGGATGACCGTTATCAGGCAGGTGGCAATGCGAGTCTGTTTGATGGCAATCGACGCATTTCGATTATCGGGCAAAGCAATAATGTGAATCAGCAAAATTTTTCTACTGAAGACCTTTTAGGTGTAGTCAGTTCAAGCGGTGGTGGCAGACGTGGACGTGGGGGGCGCGGTGGCGGTGGCGGTAGAGGTGGTCGTGGAAGACGGGGCGGTTCTGGTGGTAATGTCAACGATTTTTTGGTACAACAATCGGGTGGCATTACGCAAACCCATGCATTTGGATTAAATTATTCTGATAAATGGGGCGAAAAATTGGATGTTTCAGGCAGCTATTTTTTCAATTATTCTGACAATGAAACAGATGGATTTTCCAATATAGAATACATTAATAACGAATCGGTTAGTGAATTTTATACTTCTGATAGTCAATCCGAAAGTCAGAATATGAACCATCGAATTAATTTTCGTATAGAATATAAAATTGACTCAATGAACTCTATTTTTATCCGTCCACGTATAAGTTGGCAGTTAAATGATGGCGAATCATTGAGTTTTGAACAAGGGTTGTTAGGGTCAGAATTTTTAAGTCAGGCAAATAATAATTTTCGGTCAAACTTGACAGGGGTTGATATAAATACCAGTATTTTATATCGTCATAAATTTCAAAAAGAAGGTAGAACAATTTCTCTCAACCTGACGCACGCCAATAATAATCAATCGGGCAACCGCTTTTTAAATTCCGCTAATGCATTTTTCACACCTCCAATTTCGACGGATACACTTGACCAATTTTCGGAACTCATGATTGATGGAGCTAGCATCTCCGCCAATGTCATTTACACCGAACCATTGAGTGAAAGAAGTAGTTTGATGTTTAATCTTAGAACAAATTTTCAACAAGACAATTCAGAGGAAACGACCTTTGATTTTGTAGAACAAACGAATGATTACACTAATTTTAATGAAGATTTTTCGACCCTTTTTGACAATAGCTATACTGCGCAACAGATTGGCGGTGGCTATAATTTTCGGCAGGGACGTGATTTTATGTTTCTTGCTCGCGCCAATTTTCAACGAGCAGAAATGAACAGTAAAGACTTATTTCCTGGCAACCGTCAGACCATTCGAACCTATAATAATATACTGCCATTTTTGATGATTCGCCGCCGATTTTCGAGACAAGAAAACCTACGAATCAGCTATCGGTCAAGTACACAAATCCCTTCAGTAGAACAGCTACAAAATCTTTTAGACAACAGCAATCCACTCCAATTGTCTATCGGAAACCCTGCGCTTGACCAGTCATATTCCCACCGATTCGACACCCGATATTCCAAGACAAACCCCGATAAAGCGACGATTCTATACGCAATGATTAGCGCAACTTATACCGATAACTTTATATCCAATGCAACCTATTTAGAAAACACGGATGCCCCTCTTTTCAATCAATTAACCCTACAACCAGGCACACAGTTATCTCAACCGGTCAATGTCGATAATTATTGGAATCTTCGTACTTATTTCACCTACGGAATGCCTTTGGGCAAACTCAAAACCAACCTCAATCTTGATGCAAATGCCAACTATATCCGCACCCCAAGTCTGATTAACGATGCCTTGAATTATTCTACAAATATGACGACAGGATTGGGCATTACTTTCAGCAGCAATATCAGTGAAAACGTTGACTTCACCATTTCGACACGCACTACCTACAATATCGTAGAAAACACCGTACAAGTAAATAGTGATAATAAATACTGGCAGCAAAAATCAAGAATAAAACTGGGTTGGATTCTACCAAAAGGCATCGTCATTCGTACAGATTTGATTCATCAATTTTACAATGGCTTATCCGACGGATTTAACCAAAACTATGCGCTTTGGAATGCTGTAATCGGTAAAAAATTATTTGATAATGAAAGAGGAGAAATCGCGTTGACCGCTTTTGATTTGTTATCAGAAAATCAGTCGATTTCTCGAAATGTGAGTGAAATCGCCATTGAAGATGTACAAACGACGGTTTTACAGCGGTATTTTATGCTAAAGTTTACTTATAATTTTAGAAATTGGAACACTGGAAAAGCGCGAAGGTAAACAACACAAAAGTCTTGAAGACTTTTGTATTTTCCTGTGCGCTATCAATTTAATTCTGCGTCACTACTCTTTCCATCAAAACCACATAACCGGCATCTAGAATATCTATCAATTCTGCGCCACTTTCTTCAAGAGAAGTCAAAAAGCTCCGCAATAAATCGCCGTAGTCTTGTGGTTCAATGGTAAATTGTGCTTCTTCATTTGCTATCGCTAAAAACGTTGCCCAATGTTTCATCTGGACGCTAATTTCGTCCATTTTATACAATTCTTCGCTGGGATTTACAAAATCAGGTCGGTCAGTTAAAGCAGAAATACTATAAAATTTATCGAACATTGTGTTTAATGCCACCTTCGTTTGGTGGTTAATGAGTGTACCTTGCATGGATTATATTTTAGGTATATTTAGGGGAGATAATCCATTAATTGCAAAAAAGAAGCCAAGTTGTATTTCAATAGAAATTGTAGCTGATGTTACGCACTTCGTACATTTCGTGGCGAAAATCTTTAGCTCATTGTTTAATATTCGACCCCCAGGAGAAGTTTCTCAAAACGAGTTTAAGGTTTACCATAACTGTCAATTATTTAGGATTTGAAGTATTTAATTCAATATTCCCTTATATAACTTCGATAAATAATTGGGTGAAACCCCCATTCGAAATAAGAAAAACACTAGAATATTAGCCACTTGTACCCGCACATAACTATTGTTTTCAAACTTCCGCGCTGATACCGTTGCGTTTTTTTTGATTACGTGCATTTTGTATTTTTTCTTTGCTCGCCAGACGAAATCAAAGTCTTCCATAATGGGTAAATCTTCTTTAAAACGATTCAACTCATGGAAAGTATCGCGCCCAATAAACATGGTTTGGTCACCACCGCCCGCAACCATCCAATCAAATTTATTGAGTAATGCATTGAATTTTAGCGACTTTTTTTCCGAGTCAAAATTATAGCAAAAACAACCAAACTTATGCCCAGCTTCTAACGATTGTACAATATCCGCTAAGCAACTTACCGGCGGCAATACATCTGCATGAACAAAATATAGTATATTTCCCATTGAATTTTCTACCGCATAATTCATTTGTACTGCTCGCCCTCGACGAGGAGATTGTAACACCGTTGCGCCGGCTTTTCGCGCCAATTCTTGTGTAGCGTCCTTGCTTCCCGCGTCACAAACGATAATTTCTTCTAAAAAATTTTGATGCGTTAAATTCTGCAAATGATTGACCAATCGACCAATATTTTTTTCTTCGTTGAGTGTAGGAATGATGATGCTAATTTTCATGCACTAATTTATTCTTGGATGTTCTTTTGATTATATACGGATAAGAGAATTTATAAAAAACAACCTACTGCTATCGTGCTGTTTAAAAGGAGGGATTTGAGGGATAAAAACAGTTTTGCAAAAACCGTTTTTATCCCTCAAGTCTTTCTCCGCGTTGCCACTATATTCGAACCAGCAAGGTATTTTCTACAAACTTCCTAAATATTTTTTTTTAAAAGATTGGTAAAGGTCTAAAAAAACAGTAAATAAATAAAGATGTCTCAAAAAATACATTCATGATTGAGCAAATTTGTCTTTTAGGTGTTTAATAAAAACACAATTTAAATCAACTAAAATTTATGAAAATTCCATCTTTTTTAATGTTAATTGCTCTTTTTTTAATAAATAGTTCAACTCTTTTTGGACAAGTAAAAACCTATGCGAACTTATCCTATCGACTTATTCAGGATGTAAGAAACGATAAAGATGTGTCTCAAATGTTGGATAGTTTACAAAATGTCGAACCAGATGTTTTGGTGAAAGAATTGGACAACGATGAAGCAAAGTTAGCTTTTTGGATAAATGTATACAACGCGCACATTCAGATAATTTTGGGTAAAAACCCTGAAAAATTTGACGATAGAGGTACTTTTTTTAAAGAAAAACAGTTCTATATAGCCTGCCAACATTTGAGCTTTGAAGAGGTCGAACATGGCATCATTCGACGTACAAAAGCTCCTTTAGGTTTGGGATATTTGCCCGCTTGGTTTCCTGGAAAATACGAGCGAAAAATGCGTACCAGCGGAGCCGATGGTCGTGTACATTTTGCATTAAACTGCGGTGCGAAGTCCTGTCCGCCCGTCGCTGCCTATGATTATCGACGGATGAATGAGCAGTTAAATTTGATTTCAGAACAATATCTGAACAATCATTCCACTTATAAAAAAGAAGAAAATGTAGTGTACATTCCACGATTATTGCAGTGGTTTAGCGCAGATTTTGGCTGGTTTAAAAGTGGTAAAAGAAAGTTTTTGGCAAAACACGGCGCAATTCCAGAAGGGACAAAACCGAAAATGAAGTTCAATGAATACGATTGGACGCTACTTCTGGATAATTTTACGGAGGTATAGGTTGTTTGGGTTAAGTGCCTCGTAGTAATTAATCAATGGATTACAACAATTTTCGTAATTTTGCCCATTTTTGAGCAATATTCTTCTTTGTTTTTTGTTAAGGAACGCGAATTAAATAAACTTCGGTTCTTGAACCAGCAGATTTTGGTTTCATTTTGTGCTTTGAAAGTCCGATTTATGTTGATATAATGAGGATTTTCAAAGTGCAAAATGAGATCAAAATCTGCCTTCAAGAATCGAAGGTTATTTAGTTCGCGTTCATAAGAATAAGCCCGCAGGCGCATAACGAAATATTGGCTAAAGTAAATTACTTTTTGCAAGGACATAAGTGCCTCGCAGTAATCACTATTTATATCATGCTCTTTTAAAAATTGTAAAGCTATGTCTAAAAACAACAGCATTCTTTGTGCTATTTTGGTGGTTTGTGCCATTTTCTCCACCAATTTGTCTGCGCAAAATCGATTTAAAGCTGGCATCGTCGCAGGTATCAACGTTGCCCAAATTCGCGGAGACGATACCGGCGGTTTCAATAAAATTGGTCTCGTCGGCGGCGTAAGAGCCATTACCATTTTGGAAGAAAAAATGGATGTCAGTATGGAATTATTATACAGTCAACGCGGTAGTCGAACGAGTAGCACCGAAGAGACCCGTCTTGGTAGAGATGTCGAGATTGACCTTGATTATGTCGAAGTACCTGTCTTATTCAATTACAAAGATTGGTTGAACGAGGAGGATAATTTTTACCATGTCCAAGCCAGTATTGGTTTTGCATATTCACGACTTATCAATTCAGCAGCAGCGGGTAATACCAACGAACACGAAACTGAAATAGAAAACTTTAATGACGATGATTTTAGTTTCGTGATTGGCGCAGAGTATTTTATTTCTCCAAAATTCAGCATCAGCGCACGTTGGGTGACTTCTATCAATTTATTGTACAATAATGAAAAACATAACCCGAATCTTAATGGATTACGAGGACATTTCTTATCTTTCCGAACGAATTATCTCTTTTAACTTTGGGTTAAGTTCCGATTGTGAATTGCCAATGAGGTGAATAAAAGCCTTGCTTGCAATCTACAATTCGCAACTCAGAACCCACAACTTGTAAATTAAACAATATGCGTTTTTTACCTTTGCTTTTGCTGATTTTTTTGTGGTCTTGTAATTCTAATTCTGAAACAACTACTGAAGCATCAACGGCAGAAACAACACCCACTACAAATTCAGCACCTGCCCCGACTTCAAAAACAGAGGCACTCTACCCTGCTTATCCTTTAGAAAAGTTGAAATATTTATTTGAAATTTGTGATTATGTGGACTACGTTTTTTATGAATTGCCAATAAGTATGAGTTTGAATGAACAAGGCAGTATCCAATATTCTGTTAGTCATGTTTCGACCGAACAAGCCCTGATTAATGCCAATTGCAAATCAATCGGTCGCATTTTTTATCAATTGAAAGGAGAAAATATCGCCGAAGCAGAAATTGTTTTCAATGCTCCCGAAAAGTGTTCCTATTTCATTTTTTATGAAAATGGTAAAAAAGCGTATGCCAATAAAATGACGGAAGGAGGTATCAAATATTTACAACAAAATATTACGAATGCGGTAAAAAGTATGAAGCAGGCCCAGCAACAAGCGCAACAAGGGCGATGATTGGCTATTTTTTCGTACGTTTTAGAAACCTTAAACTACAAAAGTTTCAGAATACAAAAGTTTTTGAAACTTTTGTATTCTGTATTTTGACTCATATTTCATGTGCCAGCACCCGCTTCAAAAGCAACCCGCAACGCGTATGCTACAACTCGTTTACCCTTTATAAAACGGTGGTTTAACTACCTTTGCCGCCAATCGTTTCTTACGGGCAACAATCTGAATTTCCGTTCCTACTGCCGCAAATTCTGTTGGTACATAACCCATTCCGATTGGTTTTTCTAACGACGGAGACATCGTTCCGGAAGTAACGATACCGATTTCATTGCCGTCCATATCTTCGATTGGATAATCGTGTCGCGGCACCCGGCGGTCAGTAACTTCAAAACCAACCAACTTACGTTTTACGCCTTCCGCTCGTTGTTTTTGAAAAATTTCTACAGAGTTAAAATCACCCTTTTTCGTTTTAGTAATCCAACCCAAACCTGCTTCAATCGGGGAAGTCGTGTCACTAATGTCATTGCCATATAATGCAAATCCCATTTCCAAACGCAACGTATCTCGCGCGCCCAAACCAACCGGTTCAATACCTTCCTCTTTTCCTGCTGCAAAAACTGCGTCCCACAAAGCAGCCAAATCTTTGGAATTGACATACAATTCAAATCCACCCGCACCTGTATAGCCCGTTGCCGACATGATGACATTTTCTAAGCCCGCAAATTTGCCTTTCGCAAATTTGTAATATTTAATGGCAGACAAATCTACGTCTGTCAATTTTTGTAAAATCTTCGTTGCATTCGGTCCTTGTACTGCCAACAAGCCAGTGTGGTCAGAGATGTTCGTCATTTCTGCCTCAAAATCATTGTGTTGACTAATCCAATTCCAATCCTTTTCGATATTCGATGCGTTGACCACCAACATGAACGCTTTTTCACCATCTGCACATTTATCTTCGGGTAGTCGATAAACCAAAAGGTCATCTACTACCCCACCTTCATGATTGGGCAAGCAGGAATATTGCGCATCTCCAATTTCTAATTTTGCTGCATTATTCGACGTTACTTTTTGGATTAAGTCCAATGCGCCCTTGCCTTTTACAATAAATTCGCCCATGTGCGATACGTCAAATACACCGACATTCTGACGAACCGCAGCGTGTTCTTCATTGATACCTTTATACGATATTGGCATATTGTATCCTGCAAATTCAGCCATTTTTGCACCGAGAGCAAGATGTTTTTCTGTAAGTGGAGTGGTTTTCATTACTTCCTTTTATTTTATAATTTGATTTTATTTTTAGTAAAATTGTAAGTACTCGGACGTAAATATAAGTGTCGTTATTTATCCTGCTATTCACAATGAATGAATGAATGAATGAATGAATAACTCAATCAATCTAACGTCACCTCCTCTATCGAATCTCCCACCGAAATCTGCTGAACCACATCCATTCCCTTCGATACTTTTCCAAAAATCGTATATCTCCCATCCAAATGCGGCGTCGGTGAGTGTGTGATAAAAAATTGTGTACCCTCCGTATTATTTCCAGCCGAAGCCATGCCAACATAACCGCCTTCATCGTAATGCAAATACGGCAATTCTGAACGTAAGGTATAATCCAAACTTCCGTAACCATCGCCACGCGGGCAGCCGGTTTGAATGACAAAGTTAGGAACGACCCGATGGAAAAATTTGTTTTTATAAAAGCCATTTTTCACCAACCGGACAAAATTGACAACAGTGCCTGGCGCAAGGTCAGGCATTAAATCAATCACAATATCGCCTTTGGTGGTTTGTAATGTAGCTGTTGCTTCTTTTTCTATATCATTAAATGTAATCCAGTCGATTGGGTGATTAAATTTAGGTTTTGCTTCCTCCAAATCTTTACCGCTTTTCAAATAATTTAAAGTTTTGACGACTTCATTATAGGTCTCAATTTCGCGGGGCAAATCCAGTTTAATTAGCGCATTTTCTAAAAAATTCAAGCTATCCAGACTCGCTTTGAAACCTTCTTTTTTATTCCGTAACAACTCCGCAGAGACGGCAATCATTCCAGGGTCGCCATTTTCTACAGCTTCTACGATATAGCCAATTAGTTCTTTTCGAATTCGGCGCGCACTCAATCCAAAGGTCTTATCAAAATTATCAGCTAACAATATTTGTGACAACGCCTGAATACTCGCCGTCCGAATAACTGGTACTTCCGAAGGAAAAGCCATCCGTTTTATCCATGCATAATTCCAGCCATGACCACCTAAAGAACGGACAATTTCTGCTTTTTCATAATTATTTAAAGAAGTTTCAAAACGACGTTTCAATTCCCAATTGATGAATTTTTTATTTTCTGCAAAATAAACGGGTATATGCTTATTGGCAGCAGTATATAAATTAATTTGTGTCTGCCAATGCAAAGCAGTATCCTTCGCTGTCCGCCAATACGCCGTTGCAGACTGCGGCATGCCATGATCAATAAAAAACTCTGAGGCAACGGTTGCGACCTGTTGATTTTCATCTGTTAATGCTTTCAAGATGATTGGCTCCATTTTCACATAATCAAAATTACTTAAGGCACGAATGATATTTGCCTTTACACGCGGATCGCGTTCAAGTCTAAACTGTCCAATCAACGCAAGTTCTGCCGTTTCTGATTTCGTTTTTCCTAAAGCAATCGCCAGTGTCATGCGTACCCGTGGATCATCTTCTTTGATAAAAGCATCCGCAATGATTTTGTCGTAGTCTTTAAGATTTATTTTTTTTGCCCGGTATAAATAATTGCTTGCAATCATGCGTACCGAAGCCGGATATTCGCTTGTAGTTGCCAAGGCGACCATTCGTTCTGTACCTTGTGGAGACGTAATATCTCGAAGTGCATATCGATAAATTGACCAGGCTTGCCCTTCCAGAAGCAACGTATCTGTAGACTGATATGTACTCACAGCACTCAATGGATTCAAGTATTTTTTGGTACTGCTCTTTCCGATTGCTTCCAAAATAGCCGCATTGGAATGGTGATGTACCCCCGAAGAATCCATCTGATCAAAAGCTGCCAATAACTTCTCCTCAGAAGCAGATTCACCAATTTGACCAATAGCATAAGCCGCCGCTACTTTCACATCATCTGACGGGTCTTGTAATAAAATTTCCAGACTATCCAATGCACGCGCATCCTGCAACGAACCAAAAGCCATTGCTGACATATAACGAAACGTCGGATCTTTATCACGTAAAAATTGAAATAAACTATCTGATTTTTGTTGGTCTTGAAACAGATACAATCGCTGTAATTTCTTTTCCTTAAAATCAATATTAATATCCGTAATGACCTCTTCCGTCGGCGGGATGCATTGTGTAAAAACTGTTACACTAATCAATAATAAAAATATGTGTAGCCTATTCATCGTCAACCTTTTTATTTTTTATGGCAAAAATAGACTTTTATTTAATGAAACATTAAAAATGGAGAATTAAGTGTATTGTAAAGATAAGTTTTCTTAATTTTTTTAAAACAGAGATTCCCTATATTCTGAAAATTTAGCCAATCAGCAATATCGAAGACGT
>CAYUNA010000107.1:0-10522 GCA_964445895.1 uncultured Saprospiraceae bacterium
ATTTGAAGGTTTCGATTTGCAGAGAGTCCGTTTCGTTAATTTCGTAGGTAGTTTCTAATTTTAGAGGAACATTATTATATACAGGTATGAAAGTTACGGGTAACTCTGTTGAGGACTGACCGAATGCAAAATTTATTACGAATATAAAAAATATTAAGAGGAATTGCTTCATGGAGGTGACTTAGATTGTTTTTATTTTAGATGCTAAAAATTCAGGAAACTTGTAATCCCCCCCAAATCATTTTCGCTTTTTCCGTTTCCCAAATTCCTCATTCAACAATGCCAGCAATTCATCAAACCCTATTTGTAAAGAATTGGTCGTAATAAATATAGGTGTGCCATACTGTTTAACGTTTAAACGTAACAACCTTTTTTGTGCATTATTGCTGGCTTTGTCCACATATTTTTCAGGATTTTTGACTTTTACTACAATTAATTGTTGACCAGCAACATCAATTGAATCGATACTCGTAATGTCCTTCCATTCCACCATTTGAATGCTAATACCATTCGTATTTTCGACAATTCCTTTAGCATTAATGGTGAGTCCAGGCTTTTTATCGGTTACCTTTTTCAACATAAATACGCCAACCAATCCAAAGAATGCAAAGCCAATCCCACCGACACCTTTTAACAAAGCAGGTGCATATTCCTGCTGCGTTTCCGCAAAATTGAATAGCCAAATACTGCCAATTACGAAAGCAATACAACCTAAAAGCATCAATAAAATCTTGCCTTTGCTTAAGGGAATTTCAATTGTGTTTTGCATAATTTTTCCTTTGAAACCCAATTTTAATTAAAAACGGCAGCACCTCTGTTTTCAACAAAAATGCCGCCGTTTTCTAGTTTAGTGACGATGGAATAATAACTCCGTCCGCCGGCTAATATGCTTTCGCAAACAACACCCGCTTACTCGACGGTTTGCCAGAGAAAACACAAACACCTTCTTCTTCCTTCGCATCATTTGGAATACACCGAATCGTTGCTTTAGTCAATTCTTTGATTTTATCTTCCGTTTCTTCCGTACCATCCCAATGTGCAGAGATAAAGCCACCTTTTTCCTCCAAAACGGATTTAAAATCATCAAAACTGTCTACTTCCGTCGTATGTTCGTTGCGATAATCTAGTGCTTTTTGAAATAGATTATTTTGAATTTCTGTTAATAGATTTTCAATATAATCTGCCACGCCATCAATCGCAACTGAATTCACTTCGCCAGTATCTCGACGAGCGATTTCAACCACATTTTTTTCCAAATCACGCTTACCTATCGACAAACGTACAGGTACGCCTTGCAATTCATATTCTGCATATTTGAAACCTGGTCGTTTTTTCTTATCCGTATCATATTTATAAGAAACCCCCTTAGCTTTCAACGCTGCCATGATGCTTTCCGCCACTTCCGTAATCACACCATTTGCTTTTGGTACTGGTACAATTACAACTTGTAATGGTGCCAATTTTGGAGGCAAAACCAAACCTTTGTCATCCGAGTGAGTCATAATCAATCCACCAATCAAGCGCGTCGAAACTCCCCAAGAGGTTGCCCATACGTATTCTTGCTTGTTGTTGTTATTCAAATATTTGACATCGAAAGCTTTCGCAAAATTTTGACCTAAAAAGTGAGAAGTACCGGCTTGCAACGCTTTTCCATCTTGCATCAATGCCTCAATTGTCAATGTGTCATCCGCACCTGCAAAACGTTCACTTGGAGATTTTGCACCTTTAACAACAGGCATTGCCATGTATTCTTCTGCAAATTGTGCATAGACGTCCTGCATTTGTTTTGCTTCAGCAATGGCTTCAGCTTTAGTTGCATGGGCAGTGTGCCCTTCTTGCCAAAGGAATTCCGCTGTCCGCAAAAACAGCCGAGTCCGCATCTCCCAACGCACAACGTTTGCCCATTGGTTGATTAACAACGGTAAATCTCGATAGGAATTAATCCAATCTTTATAGGTATTCCAAATAATCGTTTCCGAGGTTGGACGAACGATGAGTTCCTCCGTTAATTTTGCTTCAGGGTCAACGATAACTCCGTCACCGTTCGGGTCGTTTTTCAAACGGTAATGGGTTACAACGGCACATTCCTTAGCAAAACCTTCTACATGGCTAGCCTCTTTACTCAAAAAACTTTTTGGAATAAAAATCGGAAAATACGCATTGACGTGTCCAGTTTCTTTAAACATTTTGTCGAGTTGGGCTTTCATATTTTCCCAAATCGCAAAACCCGTCGGCTTAATGACCATGCATCCACGCACTGCAGAATTTTCTGCCAAGCCTGCTCGTTTTACAATGTCGTTATACCACTGCGAATAGTCTTCGGCACGTGGCGTAATTACTCTGTCTTTAACTTCTTCGTTTGCCATAATTTAGCAATTTTCAACAATTCCCCCCGACCCCGCAAGGGAAGTATATTCATTTGTTGACTAAAAATCGGTTCAAAAATTACAAATGTAATAAACTGATTTTTTAAATTAAAACTCAAATCGCTTCCCTTTAGGGGCTGGGAGCAATTATTTGGTATTTATTTTTGAGTATTTTTCTGAAAAAAAAGTAAAATATTTAAAAAAAATACTCGAAGTTCTTTTTTTGTTTCCAAAACTGTTAAAAAGCGTTTTTTACAAAAAAAAGTCCTAAAAAAGTGAATTTTAACAGAAAAAGGCATAAAAAACAACGTAAGCATCTTGTAAGGTAAAAGATTTAACATTTTATTAAATGCCTTTTTTGTCTTTCATGCGTCTAAGCAATAGACTTTAACAAGGTTATTTGCGAATTTAATGCCGCATTAACATAAAAAGTGGCGCAAAAGTAATAAATTCGTGCTGTCACTTTGGTAAGAGAGTCAAAGTAATTACATTAAAAAAATAAATTTATGAAAACCAATAAAATTTCTGCGTTACTGGTTGCTATATTTACTTTCGGTTTGACGGGCGTTTCGTTCGCACAATACGATGATATATATTACAACCCAAGCACCGACGATACCTATTATAATAATAGCTCATCGTCCGATACCTATGATAATTATTACGATGATAGCACATCTGAAACAGATGATGACTATGCGTATGATGATGAATTTTACGAGGATGATATTCCTTCGTATTCTTATACTTCGCGCATTCGTCGATTTAGCCGACCTTACTACGGGTTCGACTATTTCGACCCGATTTATGTAGATGCTGGTTACTACGACCCATTCTACCGCCTGAACCCTTATAACCAAGGTGTGACGGTATTGATTTACAATAACAACCCTTACTCTTATAGTAGCTACCGACGTGCGCGTGCACGTAGAGGATTTTATAATCCGTTTTACAATCCTTGGAGAGCAGCTTATAATCCTTGGAGAAGTAACTTCTACAATCCTTACGGAGGGAATGGATTTTATGCTAACAATTTCTACGGAAATAGTTGGGGATATGGTAATAGCTGGGGTGGCGGCGGATTTGCAGGTTCTGCTTATGCTTGTCCTCCAAGTTGGGGTAATGGCAACAGCTATACTATCAACAACTTCAATAACGGTAACAACAATAACAACTACAACAACCCTCGTGGTACTGGTGTAGGTGGAAATCGAGGTAACACTGGTCGTACAGGTCGAGGTACTGTCGCGCCAAAGCGTTCAGTTACTAGCCGTAATGCGCCAACAACAACAAATGGTACTAACACTCGTAGTACAGCAGGTCGTTCAACAACGACTCGTGCACGAGCTGAAAAGGGGTCTATCCGATTAGGTAATGCGTACCAAAAGCCTCGTAGCAGCACTCGTGCAACTACAGGTACAAGACCTTCAACTCAAAGAGGTACAACATCGACTCGTCCTTCAACTAGAGGTACTAGCAGACGTTCAACTGGATCATCAACTTATGGCAACAGCCGTAGTGGGTCTTCTCGCAGTAGCGGAAGCTATAATAGAAGTAACAACAGTACTCGCTCAAGTGGGTCTTCGACTCGTAGTCGTAGCGGTTCTTCATCTCGAAGCAGTGGAAGCTATAATCGAGGAAGTAGTAGTCGTTCAAGTGGGTCTTCTACCCGAAGCCGAAGCGGTTCTTCGTCTAGCCGAAGTTACAGCCCAAGTCGAAGTAGCAGCCGTTCAAGCGGGTCTTCTACTCGAAGCCGAAGTAGTTCTTCTCGAAGTAGCGGAAGTAGCCGCTCAAGTTCTTCTCGTGGTGGACGAGGTAACTAAGAAAGCTGATTTGGTTTTCCAAACTTTAGTATATACCGTTTAATTTAACGGATAAATTAGATGATAAGTGGATGGATTTTGAAAAAGTCCATCCACTTTTTTTATGGGTATAAGTGAAATGGTATATTTGTGTTCTTCAAAGAATAAGTGCATTGGCAGCCATTTTAAATATTGCCAGTCATTTGCTAAATCTCGTTAACCGAATACTGATTAAAGGCACTTAAAGTGACCGATGACAGATTCTAATAATGATAACTATTTATGAAAAGAATATTTTTTTTGATAACGACTCTTTTTTTTATCAATCATATCAATGCGCAAACCGTTGGCAATGCGGCTCGATTTTCTGTATTTGATGTTGGAGGTACGGCTCGAAATCTGGGTGTTGGTGGTGGTTTGGGTGCACTGGGTGCAGATTTTTCGGTGCTCAGCACCAATCCTGCAGGAATGGCGATGTACCGAAGTCGCGAATTTACTTTTTCGCCGACGTTGGTTTTAATTGACTCCAAATCGACATTAGCCGATAGCGACTCAGGTGAAACGTCTGCAACAAAAACCAATTTTAACTTCAATAATATAGGTATCGTTTTCGCTAAACGTCCAACAAGTACGGTGTGGAAAACATCTAATTTTGGAATGGGTATTAATCGTCTCGCCAATTTTCACCAAAGAATTAGCTACGAAGGCACAACGCGGGGGTCGATTGTTGACCGTTGGATTGAAGTTGCGGAAACGCGTGGTTTGGATGCTTTTGAATCCGGACCAGCTTTCGACGTAAATGCCATTCGGGATGCCAGTGTTCCTGGATTGTATACAGCAGACTTATTTCCAGATGACCAAGTTTTGAAATCACAAGACATTACCAGAAAAGGTTCAATTAATGAATTGGTATTCACTTTTGCTGGAAATATTAAGGAACGAGTGATGTTGGGTGCTACGTTAGGAATTCCTTTTTTGAACTTTGAAGAAACCCGCGATTACCGCGAATCTGACCCAACAGATGAATTTCAAAATGGCTTTAGTTCTTTGCGATACCAAGAAAATATCGACATTTCGGGTAGCGGAGTTAATTTAAAAATTGGTGCCATAGTTCGAATAAACCAAGCATTTCGTTTAGGTGCAGCTATTCATACGCCTACGACCTTTAGGCTGACTGATAATCTGAATACAACAGTTTCTTATGATTTTGACCCAAATGCACCTTTTGAATCTCTTCCTCCGGCTAGTTCGCCACCAGAATTGGCTGAATTAAAATACAACTTTACTACACCTTGGAGATTCATCGGTAGCGCAGGTATCGTGATTGGAAAGATTGGTTTTTTGACTGGTGAGATTGAATATGTCAATTACGCTGGGAATAAATATAAAGTAAATAATAATGTTGAATTTCCAGCAGACGAAACGCTGCTCAATGCGGTAAATGATAAAGTCGAAGACGAACTGGAAAGCAATATCAACTTCCGTTTTGGAGGAGAAGCGCGAGTAGATATTTTCCGTTTTCGGGGTGGCTTAAATTTAAGTGGCACACCTTATGCAGATGATAGTGGGTTAGATTCTTCTTTAAGTCTGGGCGCAGGGGTTCGTTGGGAGTCAATATTTTTGGATGTAGGCTACCGCCGAATTATGAACAACGAAGTTTATATTCCCTACGTGATTGATGATAAGGTGATAGGGACAACCGAAATTTCAGAGCAAGAAGTCAATATTGATGACATTCGAAATAAATTTGTGGTGACGATGGGCGTACGATTTTAAGATGAGGCGTCAGGAGTCAGGTGTCAGGTGTCAGGTGTCAGGTGTCAGAGATTCCAGGTTACTAAAATCTCTGACTCCTGCCCCCTGACGCCTGACTCCTAAAAAATTCCCATGATGAGAAAAACTATACAACTGACAGGCATTTTTTATTGCCTTATTTTTTTATTTCAAACAGCAATTGCGCAAGAAGAGAATAACAACTTCGGCCCAATTGACGAGCGTTTGTTGATTGAAACTCGCTGGCAATACGCTTATACTCTCCATGTTGAGTCTAATACAATTCTACACCAAGCTGACGACTCTTACCAGCATTTTCTATATTTTCGATACAATTATTCCTATCAAGAGTTTTTAAATGGCGATTTTTCTAAAGGATGGTGGAATTTGAATGACCGAATGTTGACTTATTCCTTTAGAAATGTGGAGGAGTTTGAAATTGATAATTTGAATAAACGTACTTTAGTTCTTGATTTTCAACAAAAAAATAGCAAAGGCAATTATCAATATCATTTTATAAAAGTGGCGGCTTCGGAGACACCCTTTGTAAAACCAGAAAATGAATTGCCTGATGTTTTGGTAGAAGAATTTATTCCAAAAAAAGAGAAACGGGTCAAGCAAAATGGCTGGTTGTCTTTTTTTAAAAATAGAAAAAATAAGCGTAAAAAATCTAAATACGAACTCGAACAAGAACTAACACCGATTAATATCGAACTTGTTGGTGGTGGATATTACGGTGGCATTGATCCGGTGTTGAAAGACATGATTCATATCAAGTCGGATGGTCGATTGATTAAGGAGTTCCATTCCAAATATAATGGCTATGTGGTTACTAAAAAGAATATTGATCGTGAAGAATTAGAACAGTTTGCTGAGTATATTTTAAAACAAGAGTTTTTTGAATTTGAACGCAGCTACGAATGCCATTCTCCTGCTTGCCAAAAGCGAAAAAAGATGCAGCCCAAACCGATGCCTTTGCGTTTATCTGTAGTGTACGGCGATAGAAAAAAGCACGTTACAGTAGGAATTTGGGGCAAAGACAACTATGGCGTTCAATATGTGGATTACCCGCCTGCCTTAGATAAAATTATTGATGCAATACAGCGAATGGCTAGTCGTTTAGATGATGTTTCAATACGCAATTAAGACTGAGTAGTAAGTGCTTCATTAATTGCTCATGATTTTAATATTATCACCAGGTGATGGCATGTTTTTTCGTGAAAAACCATTCCAATCCATAATATTTTTCACCGTCACATTTTTATACTTTTCTGCCACTTCTAACAAACTTTCGTAACGCTTTAAGCGGTAAGTAGCAAATTTTTCCGTCGGTGCTTTTATAATAATTTCTTGATCATTAATAATTGTTGGTTGATCAATTTTTTTCATTGGCAACGATGGTAAAGCTTCCACAGGAATGTGGGCGGGACGCGGACGAAAACGCACAATTTCTGAGGGATAGTAGACAGTCAACTGCTGACCGGGCGTCAATTCTCGCGTTGTTAGTCGATTCCAAAGCATCAAATGATTGGATGTGCAGCTAAAAATCTTACCTAAAGTTTCCAAATTATCTCCTCTCGCAACGGTATATTCTGATTTGAAGTATAAGGATTTAGCCTCGTTTCGGGCTGCCGCTTTCACATAAATTGGCGATACATCCATGGCAGCAACCTGTGGACTATCTGGATTTTTTGACTGAAAATAATCCCGCATGGAAGGCATTACCCGCTTAGGTAAAGTCAAGTAATTTCCATTATAATCACTCGGAATAAACCCTCGGTCATAACTTGGGTTCAATTCTTCTACCATATACCTCGACAATCCAGTTACTTCCTCGATCTTTTGAAAAGAAAGATATTCATATATCCTCATCGACTCCGTCAATTGTAAATCCAGTTCAGGATAAATTGGCGACAATTCATGTACATTATAGTATTTGTAAAGATAAGTTGCCGCAATAAATGCAGGAACATAATTTCGCGTTTCGCGTGGCAAATATTTTTGCACTTTCCAAAAATTCTTACTCCGCGCCATCTTAATCGCTCGATTCACACGTCCACCGCCACTATTGTAGGCAGCCATTGCCAATTCCCAATTTTGAAAACGTTTGTAGAGTTTTGCAAGGTGTTTCATCGCTGCCTGTGTACTCTTGTGCGGACAACTCCGATCGTCCATATAACGGTCTATTTTTAAACCATAAGACGCACCCGTTGCTGGCATAAATTGCCACAACCCTCCAGCACCAACTCTCGAAACGGCTTTGGGTACTAACGCGGACTCTACAACTGATAAATACTTCAAATCTTCAGGAAGTCCCGCTTCTTTTAAATACTTCTCAAACATCGGAAAATATTTCGCTGCTCGTCCTAAAATACGCTCAGACTTCTCTCGATTGCGCATCGTATAGCCTTTAATATAGCCTTCTACTGTAGTCGTGTATTTAGGCTGCACGATAGTCTGCATACGCTGCACACGCGGCATTACCTCCGTCTTATCGTACTCAGGATAATTGTTAGGTGAATTGGCATTCATAGAAAAGAACGCCAAAGAAAAAGGCAATAAAAGTATAAAAAATTTCGCTGAAAAATTCATCTTAAAGTTGGGTTGAAATGGTGTTCATAGACTGATATTTAGAAATCTGGGTTGCAAAAATATTAAATTTACTTAAAATATTTAAGTCAAACTTTGTTCCAAACCTAACTCAACTGCCTTTTACTCTTTTTACTAATTGATTATCAACAAATTGGGTAACATTTTTAATATTAAAATTAATTTATAACTTTGGACAGTATTTCTATCAAAAACTATGGATTTTCAACGACTTTTCGACATATTACCTTACCAATTAGCGAAGTACCCGCAAAAAATTGCGTTGGCTCATTTCGTTGAAAATCGCTGGAAGACCTACTCCACTCAAACCGTCATTGATACCGTACAACATCTCAGTGCAGGACTGTTGGACTTGGGTTTAAAAAAAGGACAGGCCGTAGGCATTATGACACCAATTGGCAGTCCAATTTTTAACTTTTTAGATTTTGCTTTATTGCAAATTGGCGTTGTTGTTGTCCCCATCCATGCCACCATAAACAAAGAGCAGTTAATTTATATTTTAAAAGATGCAGATATAAAATATTGCTTCGTTGCCAATCAACACTTGCATGAAAAATTAATAGATATACGCGCCAATGCCCTCCAATTAAAAGGTATTTATTCTTTTGAAAAACTACCAAATGTATCGTATTGGAAGGAACTAATGACTGTACCTAACGAACAACATCTAGGCGAATTGCAGACTTATCGAGGGGTCATTCATGAAGATGATTTGGCAACTATCGTTTATACATCCGGCACTACGGGTATGCCAAAAGGCGTGATGTTGTCTCATAAAAATATCGTTTCTAACATTAAATCTGTGTTAGCCATTTTACCCATTAATCACGAGAAAAAAGTACTTAGTTTTCTGCCCGTCAGTCACGTCTTTGAGCGCATGACCAATTTTTTATCTATGGCTGCAGGGGCGTCACTTTATTATTCCAATCACATTGAAAACATCGGTGCTGATTTAAAAAAAATTCGTCCACATTTTTTTACTGCCGTCCCGCGTTTGATTGAAAAAATGTATGACAATATTTTAAAAGAAGCCGAAAATCGAGGAAATTTCAGTAGAAATATTCTGAATTGGGCAATCCAACTAGGCGAACGATTTCAAGGCGATACCCGTGTTAACTTTGTGTATTGGCTACAATGTGTGGCTGCCAATCTGTTGGTTTATCGACATTGGCGAAAAAATATGGGCGGAAAAATTGAAGGAATTGCTGTTGGAGCAGCTCACCTACAACCCAAACTTTCACGGCTATTCAATGCAGCCGGTATGCACATTCGAGAAGGCTATGGCTTGACGGAGTCGTCACCGGTCGTCGCGTTCAATCATTTTGAACCAGGTATGTTCCGCTTTGGGACAGTCGGCATTCCAATACCAGGCATCGAGGTGAAAATTGAGAAAAAAAACGAAGTAGGCGAAGGTGAAATTTGGATTAAAGGTCCAAGTGTAATGCTCGGTTATCAAAATCAACCAACACTGACTGAACAAATTAAAACAGAGGACAATTGGTTGAAAACGGGCGATGTCGGCAAGTTTGTAGACAAGCGTTTTTTACAAATTACCGACCGTCGAAAAGATATTTTTAAAACCTCAGCTGGAAAATATATTGCGCCACAAAAATTGGAAAATGTACTTAAATCCTCTCCATTTATTGAGCAATGTATGGTCATTGGTTTTCAAAAACCGTTTATTACTGCACTGATTGTTCCATCAATTCCAGCTTTAAAGTCTTGGTGTCTAACAAATAATGTACATTGGACTGGCCCGCAATTTATGGTGATTAATCCGAAGGTTGAAAAGAAAATGAAGGAAGTCGTCGCCAAACTAAATGAGCAATTATTACCATACGAAGAAGTCAAAAATTTTACGCTATTATATGAAGAATGGACGGTTGAAAATGAGTTAACTTCACCAACCTTGAAAGTATTGCGTGCGAATGTTTTACAGGTTTTTCATAAAGAAATTGAGAAAATGTATTT